>JACMRS010000311.1 GCA_014376345.1 Bacteroidia bacterium
AGGCTTGCAGAATATGCTCGCCGGTTATAGGTGGTTGCCAGTTTCTTAGTCTGTCTTTTTCGGTTACTTCCCTGATTTTTATTTCAACCTGATCTAAGTTGCGCAAGAATTTTTCAACCTTTCGCTCGTTTTTCGACGTGATATCACTTCTGCATAAAATAATTAAGTCTGTAATGTCTTCGCCTGCATCTACTATCAGTCTGCGCACTGCCGAATCGGTTACAATTTCTTGTGAAAGCACAATTGGTCGCAGATGCAACAGAACAAGTTTCTGCACATATTTCATGTTGTCTCCAAGCGGCAATCTCAGTCTGCTGAAAATTGGTTTTACCATTCTGCTTCCTTTATCTTCATGCCCATGAAAAGTCCAGCCTTCTTCTGCATAAAATTTCTTAGTGGCCGGCTTTGCAATATCATGTAAAATGGCACTCCACCTCAACCACAGGTTTTTACTGAAAAGAGAAATATTGTCTAACACCTGAAGTGTGTGGTAAAAATTGTCTTTGTGCGATTTGCCATTGATAGTTTCAACGCCGTGCATTGCAAACAATTCAGGAAATATTATTTCCATCAGACCGGTATCATTGAGGTAATTAAAACCAATTGAAGGAACAGGGGAGAGTATGATTTTGTTAAGTTCATCAGAAATCCGTTCCATAGAAATGATGCTGATGCGGTTTGCATTTCTTTTAATACCATCAAAAGTTTCTTCGCTGATATCAAATCCGAGTTGGGAGGCAAAGCGAATGGCCCGCATCATTCTTAAAGGGTCATCACTAAATGTTTTATCAGGTTCCAGCGGCGTTCGGATCATTCTGTTTTCAATATCTTCAAGACCATTAAAAGGGTCGTTAAGTAAACCGTAAGTTTCCTTGTTAAGTGATATTCCCATTGCATTAATCGTAAGATCACGGCGGTTTCTGTCTTCTTCAAGAGATCCTTCTTCAACAACAGGTTTGCGGCTCTGGCGCTCGTAGCTTTCTTTGCGGGCGCCTACAAATTCAATTTCGAATTCATCACAAATTACCTGAGCTGTGCCAAAGTTTCCAAAGTAATTAAATTTAGAACCCGGCATACTTTCTGAAAATGCTTTGGCAAATTCGATACCACTGCCTTTCACCACAACGTCAATGTCTTTCGATGGCCGTCCCATAACCAGGTCACGCACGTATCCACCGATAATGTATGCTTCAAGGTTCATGTTGTCGGCAAGCGTACCTAGTTGCTTAAAAATGCTGCCTTCCAGAGGTAATTGCATTTGGCAAAGATAATCAATGCCTTTAAAGTAAGGCACAAAAAAAACTCCCGGAATACGGGAGCTTTTAAATATTTTAAACTTGATAACTAAATTAAAGACTTGCTTTAAGATCGTATTTAGTATTGTATTTAAGGCGCATTGGAGGTAATGGAGAATTATTAGAACCTTTAAATATTACATGATATTGTGGTGATTTAAGATAAGGAGCAAGATCGCTTGAGTTGACATCAAGATCAACTTTGGTAGCGCCTTTAGCAACCGGATTTTTAAATGCTACTTTAATTTCAGGAAGAGAAGCAGTTGACAGATACAATTCAACATAGTCAATTGCATTGAAATTTCCACCTGCAGGCAATTCAATTTCGATAGAAGCAGAATTGATTTTCAACTCTTTAAGATTGTCAAGTGAAGCGCCATTGTCTTTAAGGGTTTTTTCAACATCTGAATTAACGATTTGATCGCTTAAAACAATAGGTCCGTTACCTGGATAAGCTTTTGTTGAGAATGTGTCAGAATAACTGTTACTGAAAGCAACTGTTGTTAACTTTTCAACGCAACCACCCATAAATGCAAAAGAGCATATGCTCATTAATGCGATTAATTTAATTGTATTTTTCATTTTTTTAAAATTTTAATGCAAATATAGTAAATAATATTTATATTTCGCAATACCTCATTTGTAGTAGTTTATGATAATAACGATTTCATAACCTCAGAAATTGCTTTTCCATCTGCTTTTCCTGCAAGTGCTTTCATAGCCAAGGGCATTACTTTACCTACATCTTTCATTCCTTCGGCACCAGTTTCCGAAATAATACCTTTTACAACTTCGGCAATTGCAGCATTGTTCATTTGCTCGGGAAGGTATTCGGCAAGTACTGCCAGCTCTTCTTTTTCTTTATCGGCAAGGTCAGCGCGGTTTTCCTTTGTAAAAATTTCAAGACTGTCTTTACGTTGTTTAGCCAGTTTTTGAATGGCCTTAATGGCTACTTCATCAGGAATTTCTTTGCTCCCTGATTCAGTTCCTGCCAGTAAAAAAGCAGATTTAATTGCTCTCAAAGCTCTCAGACGGGCCTCGTCTTTAGCCTTCATTGCTGTGATGATATCCTTGTTAATCGTTTCTGTAAGTGGCATTCTGATTTTTATTTTAAATATGAGAAATTATGACTTACTAGCAGGTTTATTTACAAAAAAATCAAAACTATCACCCCTTAAGCCTAATCTTAATGTTTCAAGTGGAATAAGTTCATTTGGAGCAATATTTCCAAGATTTATATTAGCACCGTAAAGTTTGATAAACCAAACCTGTTGTGCTTTTTGAGGTGCTTCCCAGATTATTTTATCCAATGGAATTTTACGGATTATTTCAGCAACCAGTCCAGATCTAACCTCACCGGTACCTCTGAAAACACCAACAGTGCCGCTTTCACGGGCTTCTGCTATTACTTTCCATGAGCCGGCTTCAAGTTCAGTTTCCATTTCTTCAATCCACTCGTAAGGAGGGATAATTTTCTCTGCATCTTTAGAACCAACTTCAGATACTACTGTAAATTCTTTCGAAAGTGTTCGAATGTATTCGCATTTTTCAGGATGTGGAATATCAATGCTACCATCTGATACTTCAATGTATTCAATACCATAAGTATTACATAATCTGCGATAATCATCAAACTGACCTCTGAACAAATAAGCCTCAAATAAGGTGCCTCCAAAGTAAACTTTGAAACCTGCATCCTTATATAACTTTATTTTATCTTTTAGTCTGGGTGTAACAAAACTGGTTCCGAATCCGAGTTTCAGCATGTCAGTATAGTTACTGGCATTTTCAATAAAATCTTCAGCTTCCCTAATACTCAATCCCTTGTCCATAACCATAGTAAGACCGCTTTCCCTTGGTTTTGCCGGTCTTTCCGGAATTTGTGATAATTTAAATATCTCCTGATTTATCATTTTTGTTTTCTTCGTCTATAAAAATATCCAGCAAATATCGCACTTCTGTTTGGTTCTCCAATCCCGGATTTATTTTTTGGAGCGTTTTTACCGAAAGCTTGTAATCTTTTTTCAATGCTGCTTCAAGAAATTCACTCCCTTTTTTTATCTGACCTAAATCAAAAGCCTCTATGGCTCTAATTGTTAATAGCTCAGTATCGTAACGTTTGCTGTCTTTTGCAGTTTGCAAGATCTCACTAAAATATTCTTGTTCCCTGACCCTATAAAAAACAATTACCCATTCGAGCCAGTAGTTGTCATAAAGCTCTTTTTCTTTTTTACTGTCTCTGTAAAGAACGCCCGCTTCATCCATATTATTAACTTCTGTATAGCAAGCTGCAAGTGCAAGATTGTATTGCATTTCTCTGAGATCTATACTTTTGGCTTTTTTAATATATGGAATTGCTTTACTGAAATTACTTTCAGCCATGTGGCTTACCCCAATAAGATACCAGGCATCTGCAAATAGTTCATCCTGTTTAGTTGCTTTTTTCAGATTGTCACGGGCATCCTCATATTTTCCCATACTGACAAAACACCTGCCGATACAAAGTGAAACATAAGAATCATTTTCATCTATTTCATTGCATTTCTGGTAGTTTTCTATTGCCTTTTCAAAATTATTTAACGTTTCAAGAACTGCGCCTTTACTGAAATAGGCAGAACTGAAATTTTCATTGGACAATGTAGCATATTCATAGGCTTCCAGGGCACCATAATTGTCACCATCAAACTGTCTCAGTTTTCCAAGGTGATACCAGGCAGAATAGGAGTAGGGCTTTTCGTTAATTATATTTTCAAGAAATCCAACAGCATCTTCCTTTTTACCCCAGGCTACGTAACAAGCCAGTATCTCGCCAAGAATAATTTCATTTTCAGGCTGGTAAGAATAAGCGTCTTTAAGAATATCAATAGCAACGTTGTATTTACCCATTCGTATAAGAACATGACTGATATTCATGTAAATCTCACTGGTGCCATCATCAAGCTGCATCGCTTTTCTGTAACAATACAATGCTTTTTCCAACTGATTTAACTTTTCATAAATATCTCCTTCAAGTGTGTAAACATCCTGATTCTGGGGCTCATATAACTTTGCCCTGTCTAGAAGACTTAATGCCTGAGTAAGGTCGCCAGTGTAAAATTTTACAGTTGCACTATCTATCATAATCTGACCGTTTTCAGGAAATAATTCAAGACCACGGTCTGCTACCTTTCCTGCAATTTCAAATTCACCATAAGTCATATAATAATCAAACAGGGCTTCTATTTCTTCACCGCTGAAAAACTGTTTTTCACCGTTCGCATCCTCGTCAAATTTTTTTATGATTTCTTCAATTCCTTCAAAATCCTGGTCGTCTTCATCTTCGTTTGCCATACATATAATGTTTAAGCCTTCAATTAAGGCATGTAAGTAACAAATTTAATAAATAACAGGCAGTTTCGCAACCCTTTTATTAACAAGTTACTCCGAAAGATATTATGGTAATAAATCTCAAAAACCCTTAAAAACCAAAAGGGCCAACATTGCTGTTGACCCGATTGGCTACCTATGAAAACTATTAACCTCGACACAAAGGTAAGACTATATTTGAAAATCCCAAATTAAATTGAATTTTTTTTCGCGACAGTCATTTCCCTTTTCCCCCATGGCCCCGCAGGGTGTTCAAGGGTATAGCCAAGCGACTTCATAATCCTTTTAAATGCGCCTTGGGAACAATAGGTTACTAACAGGCTTTCTGAAGCCATACATTCACTAACTTTCTCTAAAACATTTTCGGTCCACATTTCTGGTTGCTTTGAAGGACCGAAAGCATCATAAAAAACCAAATCTGCCTTTAAATTCATACTGAATTCGGCAAGTGGTGTTTTTAATTTAAGCAAAGAAAAAAATGGTGTGATTTGTGTTTCTTTTTCAAATTCTGCAAAATGTATTTTCTGAAAAATATTTTTAGAAATTTCATCAGAATCCTGAGTATAATTTAATGATGCGGCAATTTCATAGTCAATAGGGAAGGGCTCGAGTGTAATATATTTAATTTTAATATTATGTGCTTTTGGATCCGTAGCCACAAGCCAGCAATTTAGTCCGGTACCAAACCCTATTTCTAAAATTGTTAACTCAGACTTTCCATAAAAATGTTTAAGTCCATTTTCAATATAAACGTGAATGCTTTCGTTTACAGCCCCATGTTTAGAGTGGTAAGTTTCGTCAAGTTCGGGAACATAAATGGTGTGTGAGCCGTCGTCGGTACATATAATTTTGTGTTGCATGAAGTTGCAAAATTAGTTCGATTTATTTAAATGGGTTTATGTTGCTTGTTTTTACTTTTAAAGAGCTATTTACATTTCAGTATCGCAATTGTTATGTCAAATTATTTTCATTTTTTTGCAACTCAAAGTATAACAAATTATTTATTATAAGAAAAATAAATAGTTGGTAACCCCTGTTAATTCTGGAAAATTGAATAATTAAATTATTATATTAAGCATTAATAAATTTGAATAATTTACCGAAAGACTGAATCAGTTAAAGCACTTGGAAATTTAATTGACTACTTTTGCCAGGTATATGCTTAAAAATTTCAAACAGGATTTCTCTGCTTCCATAGTTGTATTCTTAGTTGCCCTGCCTTTATGTCTGGGTATCGCTTTAGCTTCTGGTGCTCCTTTATTTTCAGGAATAATTTCCGGTGCTGTAGGGGGAATTATTATTGGCTTTCTGAGTAAGTCACATGTAAGTGTAAGCGGTCCGGCTGCAGGATTAACAGGTATTGTAATAGTCGCACTTGGTAAACTTCCATCTTATAATGCCTTTCTTCTGGCAGTTATAATTGCAGGTGTTTTGCAATATATAATGGGATTAATAAAAGCGGGTGTGATTAATCAATATTTCCCTAATTCAGTTATTAAAGGCATGCTTGCTTCAATAGGTATAATTCTTATTCTGAAACAATTTCCTCACGCTGTTGGCTATGATGGAGATTTTGAAGGAGATGAATCCTTTATACAAAAAGACGGACATAATACTTTTAGTGAACTTTATTACAGTTTAAGTGCCCTCACGTTGTCTGCTGTGGCAATCTCAATAATCTCAATTGGAATTCTAGTTTTTTGGTCTACAAAAGCAATTAAAAAAGTTAAATATATTAGTTCAGTGCCTGCGCCACTTTTAGTAGTATTAATAGGTGTAGTTATAAATATTTTATTTATTCATTATGATTCAAATGATAGTTTAAGAAAAGCACAGTTGGTTAATTTGCCTGTGCCGCACACTTTCAATGAATATAAATCATTGTTTTTATTTCCTGATTTCAATCAGCTTTCGAATCTAACTGTTTATATAATAGCCTTACAGATTGCTATTGTTGCCAGCATTGAAACTTTGCTGAGTATTGAAGCTGCCGATAAGATTGATCCTGAAAAACGAATAACGCCGGCTAACCATGAATTAAAAGCGCAGGGTACAGGTAATTTTATTGCCGGTTTTTTGGGAGGTTTGCCAATAACTTCAGTAATTGTGCGTACATCGGCAAACGTTGATTCAGGCTCTAAAACTAAATTATCTGCGATTTTGCATGGTGTGATTTTATTGATTTCAGCACTTACTATTCCACTCTGGCTTAACTATATTCCTAAAGCTTCACTAGCCGCAATTCTGATTGTAACCGGTTATAAATTAACCAGAATAGGATTGTTTAAAGAAATGAAAGCCAAAGGATTGTCTCAGCTTATTCCTTTTGTTGTAACTATAGTTGCGGTGCTTTTAACCGACCTTTTAATAGGAATATTTATTGGTACACTTACAGGATTGTATTTTACAATGCGTTCTAATTTCCATTCAGCTTTACGAGTAACTCAGGATGGTAAAAACTATCTGATTAAATTTAAAAAAGAAACTTCCTTTCTTAATAAACCGCAAGTAAAAGACGCGCTTCAGGTAATACCGGATGGCAGTTCAGTATTAATTGATATTACCAAAGCCGATTATATCGATCTGGATATTGTTGAACTGATAAATGACTTTATAGAAACTTCAAAAAGACGTTCACTTACCATTACTGTCAAAAGAAATTACAGGAATGTAAATGTACCATTAATAGAATTTTAATTATGAATCTTCACGAAATATTATTACTTGAAAACAAAGCCTGGGCTGCTGAAAAACTTGAGGATGATCCTCAGTTTTTTATTGAATCTGCAAAAGGTCAGAGTCCGGATTATTTATGGATAGGATGCAGCGACAGCCGTGTTCCGGCTAACGAAATTACCAATACAGACGCTGGTAAAATGTTTGTTCATCGCAATATTGCAAATATGGTTGTAAAAGACGATGCCAATATTTTAAGCGTCATTCAATACAGTGTTGAAGTGCTTGGCGTTAAACATATTATTGTTTGCGGTCATTATGAATGTGGTGGTGTAAAAGCAGCAATGGGACCGATTAATATGCCCATTATTAAAGAGTGGCTGAAAGATGTTACTGAGCTTTTTGTAGATAATAAATCGCTTTTGGACAATGCTAAATCAACAAAAGAAAAAACTGATATGCTTGTTGAACTCAACATCAGAAAGCAGGTTCACAATGTGTCTAAAATATCATTTGTAAAAGATGTATGGGAAAAAGGGGAGACTCTTAAAATTCATGGTTGGGTGTACGATTTAGATACCGGTTTATTAAAAACCATCTGTGAAATATCTTCCGGTGACATTCCAAATGACGTGCCGTTAGGTATGGCTTAAAATATATGGCGGTGACTGCTCTTCGGCGTTGCTCAGGGTACGCGAATACTAAACTTTATATAATATCTTAATAATGCCGGTGACTGTCCTTCGACAAAGCTCAGGAACCAAGCTTGTCGAAGTGCGCATTGTCGTGGATGCATGCATTCAAGCACCGCTTACCCTCGAAAAGTGTTTATCTGAGTAAAGTCAAAGGGTTCAGTGAACGCGCACGTAAATAAAAGAAGCTACTTAAATACCCAACGCCCGCTAATACGGATATACCATCCAAAAACCAAACCCCATAAAAAAACCTCCTGTTTTGCAGGAGGTTTTTATGATTAGAAAGTTTAATTAAGCAACTTTCTGAAGTATCGCTTTGAAAGCTTCCGGATTGTTAAGCGCTAAATCTGCAAGCGCTTTACGGTTAAGCTCGATGTTATTCATTTTTAGTTTGTGAATAAACTGAGAGTAGCTCAAGCCTTGGGCTCTCACTGCAGCGTTGATACGCTGAATCCAGATTCCTCTGAAATTTCTCTTCTTTTGTTTACGGTCTCTGTATGCAAAGACCAAACCCTTTTCTACCGTGTTTTTGGCAACGGTCCATACATTTTTTCTTCTTCCAAAATAGCCCTTGGCCATTTTTAAGACTTTTTTCCTGCGTTTTTTAGACGCTACGTGGTTTACTGAACGTGGCATTTTTGATTGTTTTTTTTGTCCCAGGCGAGCTGTTTAAGCTGCTTTTTGCCCGGCACATGGTTTATGATTTGTTTAACTTATTTTCCGATAGTAAGCATGAATTTTACGTTGCTCATATCCTGGTCGCTCACCAATCCTGAATGTGTCAGGTTGCGTTTCTGCTTGGTGGTCTTTTTTGTCAGGATGTGTCTTTTAAACGCTTTTTTCCTTTTTACTTTACCTGTACCAGTAAGGCTAAATCTCTTTTTAGCGCTACTATTGGTCTTCATTTTTGGCATAACCTTATTTATTTTATTTTAATTGTTCGTTTTTATAATCGCTTCCGCTTATTTCTTTTTAGCAGGTGCTAAAAGCATAAACATCTTCTTTCCTTCTGTCTTCGGCATCAATTCAAGCTTGGCAACACCTTCTTCCTGCAACTTTTCTGCAAATTTAAGAAGAAGTACTTCTCCGCGCTCCTTATATACAATCGTACGACCTTTAAAGAACACGTAAGCCCTAACTTTCGACCCTTCGTTCAAAAACTTACGGGCGTGGTTCAGCTTAAAATCAACATCATGTTCGTCTGTATTCGGACCAAACCTGATTTCTTTTACCTCATTATTAACAGCATTAGCTTTTAGCTCTTTCTGTTTTTTCTTCTGCTCGAATAAGTATTTTTTATAATCTACTATTCTGCAAACCGGCGGTTCTGCGTTTGGGCTGATTTCTACCAGGTCTAATCCCTCCTCAAATGCCATTTCCATAGCCTTGCTTATCGGGAAAATTCCTCCTGCCTCTACACCTTCGCCTACTACACGCACCGTTGGCGTGTCAACTATCTTCTGATTAATACGGTGAAGGTCTTCCCTTCTTCCTCTCATTGGCCTAGGACCTGGTTTTGGTCTGTTAGCACCTGGCTTAAACGGTGGCTTGTATACGGGTTTCTTTTGCAAATTATAGACTATATGTTACTTTATTCTGTTTCTTTTTTAATCTGGTTTAAAATATGCTCTATAAAGTCTTCTGTCTTCATAGAACCTAAATCTTCGCCGCCGTGCTTCCTTACAGATACTGTACCTTCTGCTTCCTCTTTCTCACCTACAATAAGCATGTATGGTGTTTTCCGGATCTCAGCATCACGTATTTTTTTACCTGTTTTTTCGGCCCTTTCGTCAACGAGCCCGCGAATATCGTACTTTTTAAGTAAATTTAAAACTTTTTGTGAGTATTCGTGATATTTTTCGCTAATTGGTAAAATATTTAACTGCTTTGGTGATAGCCATAAAGGTAAAACGCCTGCATAATGTTCAAGTAAAAAACCGATTAAGCGCTCGTGAGTGCTCAAAGGTGCCCTGTGAATAATCAATGGACGCTCTTTTTCATTCTTGTCATTAGTAAATGAAAGATCAAACCTTTCAGCCTGTGCAAAATCCACCTGATTAGTAGCCAGCGTAAATTCCCTGCCAATCGCACTGTAAACCTGCACATCTATTTTCGGACCGTAAAAAGCGGCCTCATCAGGAACTTCAATAAAATTAATTCCAGAATTTATCAAAACTTTGCGAACCATGTCCTCAGTTTTAATCCATTTTTCCGGCATATCAATATATTTCTGACCAAGTTTTGCAGGATCATGTGTCGAAAAACGCATAATATACTTGTCAATTCCGAATACCTTAAAATATTTCAGATACAAATCATTCACGCCCCTGAATTCTGATTCAAATTGTTCTTCAGTACAATAAATGTGCGCATCATTCATTTGCATCGAACGCACACGCATCAGTCCGAAAAGTTCACCACTTTGCTCATATCTGTAACATGTACCGTATTCAGCAAATCTAAGTGGAAGGTCTCTGTAAGATTTCGGAGTTGCACCAAATATCTTGTGATGGTGAGGACAATTCATCGCTTTCAGGTAATACTTCTCGCCATCAAGCTCCATCGGTGGAAACATACTTTCCGCATAATAGGGAAGGTGACCACTGCGAATATATAAAGCCTCTTTTGCAATATGCGGAGATTTTACACGCACATAACCCGCTTCATTTTCTGTTTTTTTTGCGAAAGTTTCAAGCGCCTCGATAATCGCACCGCCATTTGGCAACCACAATGGTAAGCCCGGGCCAACCTCATCATCAAAAGTAAATATTTCAAGTTCTTTACCCAGCTTTCTGTGGTCGCGTTTTTTCGCTTCCTCCATCATTAGAAGGTATGCATCCAGCTCCGATTTCTTTGGAAAAGTAATCGCGTAAATACGGGTTAGCTGTTTGTTTTTTTCATCACCACGCCAGTAAGCTCCGGCTAAACTCATTACTTTAATAGCTTTAATGTGACCGGTGTGTGGAATATGCGGACCTTTACAAAGGTCGTAAAAACCACCCTGAGTATAAAAAGTAATCTCACCATCGGTAAGATCATTTACAAGTTCAAGTTTATATTCGTTACCAATTTTAGAATAATAATCGGCAGCATCTTTTTTAGAAACAGAAGCACGGAGAAAAGCGCTGTCTTTTTTTGCAAGCTCCAGCATTTTTGTTTCAAGTTTCTGAAGATCATCAGCACCAAAACCTTCACCATTGAAATCTACATCATAATAAAATCCGTTGTCAATCGGTGGTCCAATCGTAAATTTTGCAGTTGGATAAAGTTCCTGAATTGCTTCAGCCATAAGGTGAGCAGAAGAATGCCAGAAAGTAGATTTACCTTCCTTATCATCCCATTTCAGAAGCTGTAAATCAGCATCATTTTCGATAGCGCGCGACAAATCCCAAACCTCACCGTTAATTTTTGCAGCAAGCACATTGCGGGCAAGTCCCTCGCTTATGCTTTTCGCCACATCCATTGCAGTACTGCCTTTGGGATAATCTCTTTTACTGCCATCGGGCAGTGTAATATTGATAGTCATAATAAAAGCGCACAAAGATAAGGTTAATTGTTTTAAAATTTCGGATGAAGGTTATCCATAATAATCAGGAAGTGTCTGCTTTGGGCGTGCCCCCGTCCCGCGAGAACATTTATCTATAATTTAGCAATCTCAAGCGGGCCGGCGTCAGGCTATCCATTACAAGTCCTCGCCAACAACCCACCAGCAACCGCACACTCCGGGCTTTTCATTACTATCCTTCACGCGTGGTTGGAAGTTTTGGAGATTTCTTGAATTGCTTATTTATCTAATTCATCAAGCTTTTTCTTCAATTCTTCAAGGGTATACAATTTGAAGTTGACATCGTAGGTTTTATTGCTCGTTGTTGTTTCTTCCATTGATAAATAGGGCACTCCATCTAAATACTTTAAAGCGATAATCCAGACTTCTTCTCCTTTAGGTACATTATCAAATTGATAATTTTTATTGGATGTTTCAGCAGGAATAACAAACCTTCTGTTTTTAAATACAATTTTGCAATCTGTGTTTTTTTTCACTTTCAGATTTATTTGCATTGTGATCATATCTTCTTTAGGAATGTTTGCAAATACATCAACGTTACTCCAGCCTAATCGGGTTATATTATAAATATAAAATTGAAAATCATTAAAATTTAAAGTCTTATTCAGATATGACAATTCCACGTTTTGCAGATTTACCTTATTCATTGTATCAGTAAGTTCCGTTAAAGTTTTTACACCAAAACTATCTAATAATTGTTTGTTTATAGCATATAAAAGTTCAGTGTAGTTATTAACCCCAAAACTGTCAAATAAAAATTTTAGTTTTTTGCATTGAGGTGGTAAACTGTTAAATGCCTGGCCGATTCCACTTCTGTAACATTCATTATATTTTATATTCAATCTTATTTTTTTATTTTCTTTATTGCTTATTCTTTGTTCAAGATTATAGCCTTTATTTTTTTTTCTTAATTTACACAACCTCAAATTAGTCCTGAACATCCTATTGTCGTATCGGGTGCATCTTATAAACAAACCTGTCAAACTAACTTTCAATCTTTTTATCCTGCAAATGAAAAATGGGCAATCACAACCAGAACCTCCTCCACCACATAATAGGATTTGCTCACTACAATAATTTATACTTTTAAATGTAAAACTTTTAAGAACAGATGAATTGTTGATCGTCCAGTTCATTATGCTGTCATGAGCAGTTCTGTTACCTTCAAAAATCTTCGTTTCAGAAATAACAGTATCGGTAGGTTGTATAATTATTAGATCTTTTCCTTTTAATAGGCCTAATTTATTTCCTCGGCAATCATTGGCTTCAGTATAAATCATTCCCTGGGTTTCTATAAGTTTTCCATTTGATTTAGTTGATAAATTATCAAGAATCATTTCAGATTTTAAAAAGTCTTCTTTTACTTTTAAAATTACACATTCATTTTTGCATGATTTTGCAATTTTAAATGAATTCGCTTTTACATAAATAATAGTTCCTTTCGCACATCGTAAAACGGTATCACGATTATTATTTATACAAAAACTATAAGGTTTGATTTCAGTCAGTTTATATAATTCCCAAATTGAAGGTAGAAATTGAGAACTGTCAATTGCGATATTTCTTAAATATGAAACAGAAATATCAACCCTTCTGTTTTTCTTCTTACCTTCATCCGTATTGTTTTCTGAGATTGGTTTTTCCTCCCCAAAGGCCGCAGTGACGAAAAGTTTGGGATTTACGCCTTTCGAAATGAAATATTTTGTTACCGCAGAAATTCTTTGCTCTGAAAGGTTTTTGTTATAAATACTATCGCCAATATTATCTGTATTCCCTTTGACATATATTTTATAAGTTCTGAAATTTTTTAAACTATCAATCACAGCATCCAGTAAAATATTACTTTCGTTATTTAAATTATATTTTGCTGATTCAAAATAGATGCTTCTTTGTAAAATTGTTTTTTGTGCAGTACTAGTGATAGCTGAACAAATGATGATAAACAACAAAGGTAAAATTTTAAAAATTTTCATAAGTTCTAAGTTTGTGATTAAGGTTTTTTTAATTTTTTTTGCTGTCCATTAATAATCTGACAGGAAATATTCTGATCGAATAATAGTTTCAAGAAACAATTCTGATTTTATGTTCCTTTTCAGCATAAAAAAGTGCTGCTTTAATATCTACTTCAGAAAGTTCAGGATAATAATCATTTACAATTGTTTGCATTGTCATTCCTGATGCAAGCCATGACAGAATATCCTGCACAGTTATTCTCATCCCTCGAATGCAGGCTTTTCCAAATCTGACATTTGGATCAATTGTAATTATTTCTGAGTAATGTTTCATTTAAGCAAACTTAAAAAATTTTAACAATTATTTAAAAAAAAACACTGTCCCATACAACTTTTTAAAAGTCGTGCTGAACAGTGTTCTCAAATCAGAATTCTCATACGTTGTTGTCATTCAACCAATCGTCAACAAAGTATGAACGTTTGAAATTCTTCAGTTCTCTCGGCTCAGCCAAGACTTCCTCGGCTGAACCGAGACATGCTATTTCATAGATGCGGAATGCCAAATGATGAAATTACGCTCAAAATGACAACACCCTTAAATCAGAAATCAAAAAATCAGAAATCAGAAAT
>JACMRS010000312.1 GCA_014376345.1 Bacteroidia bacterium
CTGTATGTAACATAATAATTGCACAGCACAGGATGCTTTGTAAGCTGCAGCAGTCCTTTATTCTTTATGGTTTTAAGAAGCTGCATTGATCAATAGCCTCCCTCGCGTTTTCTAATGAGCCATTCTGCCGAAAGTAGTAACACTAACAACACAAAAACCCATTTCATACTTACCAGATCTTTTAGTTGTGTTTCAGGATAAGAAACAGGTTTTATGCTTTCATTCTTCTTAATCGCATCTTCAATACTCTGCATGGATGCAACATTGAAATAACTTCCGTTATGCTGCTTTGCAAGTTGTCTTAATATGCCGTGATCGGCTCTGGTATCCAGCAGTTCAAGCTGAAGTGGTGCTACAGTAAACAATCCTTTCTGAACTTCTTCATTTGTGCCGCCTGCAACTTTTGCAGTATAACTATAGCTGCCTGCAGCAAGAGATCCGGTATTCAGACTGTAGCTTTTCCCCGATCTGCTGAAATTATAAGTAAACTCTTTTCCTTCTTCATTTTTAATACTCATCCGCACATCGCGGTCGTTTACCAGTTCATAATTATTATTGTAAATTTCTGCAGTAAACTGAACAGATTCATCCTCATCAAAAGTAGTTTTAAGCGGTATCACTCTGAACTTTCTTTTGTCATCTTTAACAGTCAGATACTGAACAATTTTACTCAGAAGTTCGTTTGTTGCATCGTGGTTTTCATTTTCTTCATACTCTGAAAGTCTCCATTTCCAAAGGCCTTCGCCATAAATCCAGCCCGACTTTAATCCTTCTTCCTGCATAAAACCAATAAGCGGCTGCTTAGTGTCGATGTTTCCTATTTTCTGATAAACCAGTACTTCCATCACATCATTCTGCGAATAAGTGCCGTAAGGTACACGCAAAGGTGGCCAGGAATTAAATGCCGAAGTAAGTTCTTCACTCACTGTAAACGCATTAAAAGCAGGATTGATTTTCGCCTGAGCATCATTCCAGCGATTCTGGTGACGCATAATATTTCCGGCAACGCTGATCTTGCCAAGCTGTTCTACAAATGATTGGGTACCGATAATATTCAGCACCGGAATTCGTTTTGTTTTAAGCTGATTAATTAAAGTAAGATCTGAAGCAGACCTTGAAGGAACCTGATAAAAAATAACCAGACTGAAGTCATTTAAAGCTGCTATATTTATTGTGCGGATATCTGCCGATTGTACTTCATAATTTTTATTCTGACCGATTGCATCTTTAATAGCAGCAACATCCGGGTGAGGTCCGCTGTAAGCAACCATAATCTTTTCACGGCCATCAATTACTTCCACAAAAACATCTTTTCTGTTATTGAGTTTTGTTGCTTCACCTTCTACTCCTGAAACAGAAACAATAAAATGTCTGGTTCCCGGTTTGTCAGCTAAAATAGAAAAAGAAGTTTCACTAAAAAAACTTTCGTTATCAATAGAAAGTGGTTTTGCAAAAAGTGTTTTTCCGTTTTCAGAAACTGTCACAGTAACAGTCTGACCTTTACATGCCATGGCTTCGGTTTCAACAGCCATCGGAAATTCATTGTCTAGATACGCAATACTGTTTGTGTTGACAGCTTTCAGTTTAACATCTTTTCTGATGGTAGTATCTCCTAATCCCACTGTATAAACAGGTGCATCAAACTGAAGTTTTTTGTAAATTGGATTGGTGCCACGGTTATAAATTCCATCTGAAGCAATAACAACAGCGCCGATATTTGTTTCAGCATAACCTGCATTCAGAAAATCAAAAAGCGCAGACAGATTGGTTTTCTTTCGGTCAAATTGTAATGCCTGCTCTTCATTTGTATTGCCGCCTATATAAAGCTTTTTAACTTTATAATCTTTAGAAAGATTTTCTGCAAGTTTATCCCAGTTTTTAGAAAACTCATTTCTGTAAAAAGCAGAATCTTTGTTAGCTGCAACAGATTGCGAATTGTCAAGTGCGAGAATGATTACCGGTTTTTCAACTGTGCTGCTGACGTATTTAAGTAGGGGGGATAAAAGCAGGAAAGCAAGGATTGAAACAGTGAGGAAACGCATAGCCCAAAGTATTTTAAGAAGCATTCCGTTGCCTTCTTCATTTTTAAAATTACTTTTTCTGTAAAGCAACCAGGCATACAATGCGCCAAGGGCAAAGCAAAATATAATGAACCATAAAGGATATTGCGTAATGAGCTGCATAGTGTTAATTGGCAAATATAACCCGAAAAAGTGAAAGTTTTAAGTTGGATTTACGGTAGAATGAGGATGTTAATCGTTTCACTTTTGGCACTGACTTAAAATTACATACTTTTGCCGTAATGGCTTTCTTCAATACAATTTTTACGAATGCTTAAAAAACCAAATACCTGGATCTGGATACTGATTGTGGTGTACGCTGTGGGTGCAGCAGGACTGATACTGCCTGAAACCCGCGCTTATGTTCAGAAAGTAGTCTGGATAAATGTACTCCTTTCGTTTGTTGTGCTTTTTTCTTTTCATAAAAAATGGTCTAAAGAATTTATCTGGTCCTCGTTGCTGATTCTTTTTTGTGGTTACTTGCTGGAAGTTCTTGGTGTAAAAACCGGTTATGTTTTTGGATATTACAATTATGGAAATACACTCGGTTACAGTTTTTGGGAAACGCCTGTACTGATAGGTTTTATCTGGCTAATGTGTATTTATATCACAAGAAATATTGCTGAGCTTATAACAAAAGAACCTGTATTAATAAGTATTACAGGTGCAGTTTTGATGGTGGGCCTTGATTATTTTCTCGAACCTTTTGCCGTTCGTTTCGGCCTGTGGAGCTGGAACAGTGGTTTTATTCCAAAACACAATTATATTGGTTGGTTTATCAGTGCCTTTGTTTTTCACTACCTTTATCTGAAAAGTTGCAAATTCGCACTCAATAAAATTTCTGCACCTTTGTATTTTATTCAGCTTGCTTTTTTCTTAATACTGTACCTTTGCTTTAAGTAATAAATCTAATTGGCCTTTTACCAAAAAATACCTTCTCTTTTTCGCGTTCTTTTTCCTGCTATGCTATGGAAAATTAAAACAGACGAACGTATAGTATATCTTACTTTTGATGATGGCCCGCACCCGACAGTAACGCCATGGGTTCTTGATGAACTGAAAAAGTACAATTTTAAAGCTACTTTTTTTTGTGTGGGAAATAATGTTCGTTTACACCGCAGCATTTATGAAAAAGTAATTGCAGAAGGACACCGCACAGGCAACCATACTTATGACCATATAAAAGGCTGGAAAACAGTTGACCATTTGTATTATGATAATATAGAGCAATGCGCTCAACTGGTTGACAGTAATCTTTTCCGCCCTCCTTATGGTCAGGTTACACTTGCTCAGGTTAATGAACTTAAGAAGAATTATCTGATCATTATGTGGAGTTTGTTATCGGGAGATTTTGATAAAAAACTGAATGTTAATAAAGCGCTTGAATTAATGAAAAAGCATACGAAACCGGGATCAATAATTGTCTTTCACGACAGTGAGAAAGCGAAAAGTAATCTCATGAAAATACTTCCTCAATATTTACAGTTTTTAAAAGAACAAGGTTACTCATGCCAAACATTATAACGATTCTTTATTTAGTTTGTGGCTTCAGTATCTGCCTGTACTTCCTCATTCAGCTTATCAGTGTTTATGGTTTGTTTAAAATGAAAAAGGCTGAATCAAATCAAATAGAAAGTAAACCTGATAGTTATAAAAATATTTCGATTCTTGTAGCTGCAAGAAATGAACGCGCCAACATTATCCGTTGTCTCGAATCTATTAATTTAATGGATTATCCGAAAGATAAACTGGAGGTATTAATTGGCAATGACCAGTCGCAGGATAACACAGGAGAACTTGTTGCAGATTATATTAAAGACAAGCCGGTGTTCAGACTGATTAATCTTACCGGAAATGAATTTCCTCAAACAAAAGGCAAGGCAAGAGTACTTGCAGTGCTGGCAAAAGAATCGTTGGGAGACATTCTTTTGATTACAGATGCCGATATAGAATTGCAACCTTTGTGGGCTAAATCATTGTGTGAAAAAATCAACAACGGTTATGATCTGGCAACCGGTACAACGTGGATAAAAAGTACTAATTCATTTGAACATTATCAGGCAGTAGACTGGATGTATTTTATGGGTTTGTCTAATAGTTTTGCTTTTCTTGGATTGCCTTTAACAGCAGTTGGAAACAATATGGCGATCAGCAGAAAATCTTATCTTGAAACAGGTGGTTATGAAAACATTAAATTTTCTATTGTTGAAGATTATGCATTGTTTAAAGAAGTAAGAAAAAAGGGTGCGAAAACTATCAACATGATGACACCGGAAACATTGTTGTTGTCGCAACCAATTACTGATTTTAAAAAGTTAATGAGTCAGCGCAAACGCTGGCTGGGCGGACTGTGGAGCCTCCCATTTCATTGGCAGATGATTTTGTCTGCATTTGGTGCTTATTACCTTTCAAGTCTTGTTTTATTGTTTTTAAATCCACTGCTTTTTTTAATTGTGATTGTTGTTAAAAATATTATACAGATGTTGCAGATAAATCTGATTCATAAGATTCTTAAAAAGCCTTTACAGCTTCTTAAATATTGCATCACTTATGATTTGTATTTGTATATTGTAACTCCCTTGGTTTCCCTTTATTATGTTATTCCGTTTAAAACAGACTGGAAGGGCAGGAAGTATTAGAAAATTATAGTGAAGTCTTAAGAAAAGACAACCTCCTTTAATTATAAATGATGTTACTTTGCATTTGATTATGGAAAAGAAAGAAACTGTAGCCATCATTGGCGGCGGATTGTCGGGTTCACTGCTGGCATGTTGTCTTGCAAAGCGCGGGTTTAAAGTGAGTCTTTATGAGCGTCGCGGCGATTTCCGTGAAACAGGATATCTTGGAGGAAGGTCTATCAATCTCGCTCTTTCAGAACGCGGTATTAACGCACTTAAAAAAGTAAATCTTGCAGACAGTGTACTGGATGATGCCATTGCAATGAATGGCAGAGTTATGCATTCCGTTGCAGGTGAATTATCTTATCAGCCTTACGGTAAAGCAGGTCAGTATATTAATTCTGTTTCAAGGTCGGGGTTGAATCTTAAGCTGATTGAACTGGCGGATGAATTTGAAAATGTAACCTTATATTTTAATTATAAATGTATTGATGCTGATCTTAAAAACAACACTGCAATTTTTGAAACTGCTGAAGGTGAAAAAGTATCGGTAAAAGCAGATATCATGTTAGGAACTGATGGTGCATTTTCTGCAATTCGTTCTGAAATGCAGCATACAGAGCGCTTTAATTTCTCGCAGCAATATGAAAATTACGGGTATAAAGAATTAGAGATTGTTCCTGGTCCTGATAACAAATTTATGTTAGAAGAGCATGCCCTTCATATCTGGCCTCGTGGTGAGTTTATGATGATCGCTTTGCCAAATCCCGGAGGAAACTTTACCTGTACTTTATTTATGCCTTATACAGGTGTAAACGGACTGGATAAATTGAAAACCGAAGACGATGTTAAAGTATTTTTCAATAAATATTTTGCAGATGCACTTCCGTTAATGCCTGGTTATATTCATGATTTTTTTAACAATCCTACCGGTTCGCTTTTAACTGTCAGATGCTCACCGTGGGTGCGCGGAAGGTTTGCACTTGTTGGTGATGCTGCGCATGCTGTTGTACCTTTTTACGGTCAGGGTATGAATTGCAGTTTTGAAGATGTTGCGGTACTTGATGAACTTATTGATAAACATTATCCGGACTGGGATAAAGTACTTTCAGAATATCAGGATGCGCGGATTGACAACGCCAATGCCATTGCTGATCTGGCACTAAAGAATTTTGTGGAAATGCGTGACCTTGTGGGTCACAAAGATTTTCTCGAATTTAAACACATCGAACATGATCTCTGTGATTTATATCCTGATAAATTTAAGAGTCAGTATGAGCTTACAACATTTACAAATATGCCTTACAGATATGCCTGGAATCAGGGTTTCAAGAATGAGCAGCTTATAAAGGCAATCATCAGTGAAGGTTTAAAAGAAAAACTTGAAGACAGAGAACTGATGAATAAGATGTTTGAAAAGTATCTTTAACTTTTGTAATAATGTTGCCTGATTGATTTGCGGTATTCAAGCGGCGACAAGCCTGTTTGGTTTTTAAAGAATTTGGAGAAATAACTGACATCGTCAAAATGAAGTTGCGATGCAATGTCATTTACCGGATCGTTTGAATGCATCAGCATTCTTTTGATTTCCAGCATCAGTCTGTCGCTTATTAATTTACTTGCAGTGGTGCCAAGGGCATTCTGTACCACATCGTTAAGATGCCCTGTTGTAACGCATAAAATATCAGCATAATCTCCGGGTTTGTGATGGACAACAAAATGTTTTTCAATAGCAACTCTGAAACGTTTCACCAGATCATTATTCGAATGAGGTTTTGTATCTGACAGTAGATCTTTATACTGATTTTTATGAATGCGTTTTGCTTCAAGAAACAAGACATTCAGATAAGCTCTTAACGCTTGTTCTTTATCGCTTCCTTCAGAATTGTATTCTGTTCGCATTGATTTAAACAAATCTATAACAACCCCCATTTTATCATCAGGAATTTCAATAACGGGGTAGGGTGTGTTGTTATTCAGGAAAGGAAATTCGTAAAGTGTGTCTTCGTTAATTAGTCCGAGCTGGTAAAATTCTCTCGAAAATAAAATAATGTATCCTGTTGAATCCAGTGCTCTTTGAAGCATGTGAATCTGTCCGGGAGAAACAAACTGAAGGCTGTTGTCTTTCACTTCGAAAGAATCGAAATCTATATCATGAACGCCACCGCCTTTAATAAAAAGAAAAATTTCATAGTAAGAATGCCGGTGGTAATTAAGTGCGTCGTAATTACTTTTGGCACTCAGTTCAATTAATTGAAAAGGAATGCCTCCTTCGAGTTTGCTGTAAAAATCATGAGTGAGAATAACAGGTTTATTCTTCATAATTTTATTCAGGTGCGCCTATCCTGATCCATTTTCTTAATTCTTCAAACTGAGCAGGAGAAGGTTGTGGTTTACCTCTGGGCGGCATGCTTTTTTTCTCGAAAAGATAATGGTAAAGTTGTCCTTTATCAGCACTAGCTTTTAGGACTTTATAGCTGGAAAGGTCTGTGATATAAGCTTTCTGATAATGACAGTTCAGACAAAACACAGAAACTATTTCCTTGATTTCAGGATTGTAATGAGTTATTGAATCGTTAATCGGATTGACAACCGTCATTTTCGGTTTTACTGTGTCTTTTTCAACCGGTTTAACAATTACTGCCTCAGTTACTTTTTTTGGTTTACAAGCGTTGATAGCCGCAATTGCAATAATAAGTATTCCTAATGTCTTTTTCAATTTCGTATGATTTTACCTGTCCTGATTATTGTTCCTGAGCTTAGTGTGAAAAAATAATTTCCTGAAGGAAACTCTGCAAGTTGAATTTGCAATTCTGTTTCTCCTGAAAGTTTCTTTTCCATACATACTTTACCATTAATATCGGTAAGAGTAAAACACCAGTTTGCCGACATTGTTTTTGGGACAATTATATTTCAAATATCGGAAGCGGGATTGGGAAATACCAGAATATCCTCATTTA
>JACMRS010000313.1 GCA_014376345.1 Bacteroidia bacterium
GTTGGTTGTACAAGATGCATTTGAAAGAATAGTTTCAGTTCCGTCAAGCGTATCGTCGTTTACACCAAGTACGATTGTTTTCATTTCGCCCGTTGCCGGTGCAGAAATCACAACTTTTTTAGCACCTGCAGTAATATGTTGACCTGCACTTTCTTTGTCTGTAAAACGACCGGTTGATTCTAAAACCACATCAACACCCATTTCTTTCCAGGGAAGATTTGTTGGATTTTTTTCAGCAAGACCCTGAATGGTTTTGCCATTAACTATAAGAGCAGAATCAGTATAAGTTACTGTGCCATTAAATTTCCCATGAACTGAATCATATTTCAGAAGGTGGGCAAGAGTTTTATTGTCGGTAAGGTCATTGATAGCGACTACTTCAATATCATTTCTCTCACAAAGCACGCGGAAAGCAAGCCTTCCAATACGTCCAAAACCATTAATTGCTACTTTTATCATTGCTTAGTATATTAAATTTTTTGCAAAAATAACCAAACACTTAATGGAAAGCAAATTAAACACACTGTTATTATACGTCTTACTTTAATTTAAAAATCATTTTGCATAAAAAAACCACCGGAATGTTCCGGTGGTTTCTGAGCTCTTTTTGAGCTCCCTGACCTGGGCTCGAACCAGGGACCTAGTGATTAACAGTCACTCGCTCTAACCAGCTGAGCTATCAAGGAATGTTAAATTCTCTTTTTTTTAAGAGTGTGCAAAATTAAGGATAGATTTAACAAATCCAAAGTGAAGTGCGAATTATTTTAAATAAATATTAAAACTCCTCGCTTTTATTGACTTTTAGAAGTTTTTAAACCTTAAAATTTCCATATCTGTCATAACTTTTGTAAATTGCACCCACCATGATATACCGGTGGAATTCCTTCCCTAAACTAGACGACCTTAAAATCCGGAACCTCTCCGAATCTATCAATGTCAGTCCCAAAATTGCCTCACTACTGCTGCAAAGAGGCGTAGAAACCTTTGATGAAGCCCGAAAGTTTTTCAGGCCGAAACTCGAAGACCTTCACGATCCATTTCTGATGAAAGATATGGACAAAGCCGTAGAAAGGCTTCGTAAGGCAGTTGATAGCAATGAAAAAATCATGATTTATGGAGATTATGATGTTGATGGTACTACTTCAGTAGCTACTGTGTTTTCTTTTTTCAGGAATATCATTAAAGATATAGATTTTTACATTCCCGACCGTTACAAAGAAGGTTATGGCGTTTCTAAAATAGGGATCGATTTTGCTCACGAGCACGGATTTAACCTGATAGTTGCGTTAGATTGTGGCACACGCTCAGTTGAACTTGTGAAATATGCAAAATCTCTTGGTATTGATTTTATTATTTGCGATCACCACCTTCCGGGATCTGAACTTCCGGATGCTGTTGCACTTCTCAATCCCAAAAGGGCAGATTGCGAATATCCTTATAAAGAACTTTCAGGCTGCGGAATCGGATTTAAGCTGATTCAGGGATATGCCCAGGCTAATGACATTCCTTTTGAAGAAACAACCAAGTACCTCGACCTTGTTGCTGTAAGTACTTGCAGCGATATTGTGGAAATGAAAGGTGAAAACAGGGTGATGGTGTATTTTGGACTAATAAAGCTTAATGAAGATCCTTGTATCGGACTTCAGGCTTTACTTCAAAGCTATCAGATGCGCGAAAAATATGAAGTTACTGATATTGTTTTTGGAATAGGTCCTCGTATTAATGCCGCCGGCAGAATTGCTGATGCAAAAGCTTCTGTCAGACTTTTAATTGAAGAGAATTTTCACAAAGCAATGGAGTTTTCAAAACTTCTGAATGAAAATAATGCTGAAAGAAAAGACCTGGATTTCGATATTACAAAAGAAGCTCTGGAAATTCTTACTCTAAGTCCTGAACTGCAGGCTAAAAGAAGCACAGTTTTATATGGCAAAACCTGGCACAAGGGTGTTATTGGTATTGTAGCGTCGCGTTTAATAGAAAATTATTACAGGCCAACCATTATTTTTAGTGAAGTAAATGGCATGTTAACCGGTTCGGCAAGGTCTATTAAAGATTTTGATATACACGAAGCAATTGGAGCTTGTGGTGATCTGGTAGTGCAGTTCGGTGGTCATAAATATGCGGCGGGATTAACTATTAAAACCGAAGATTTTGAAGCATTTGCTGCAAAATTTGAACAGGTTGTTACTGATAATGTTAAAGAAGAAAATTTCACTCCTGAAATATTGTATGACCTTGAGCTGGACTTTTCTGACATTGACAAAAAGTTTTATGTTTTGATAGAACAGTTTAAACCTCACGGTCCGGGAAATATGTCGCCGGTTTTCAGAACAAGTAATATTCTGGGTTGTAATTCAAAGGTTGTGAAAGAAAAGCACCTTAAATTATCTGCTGTGCATTCCGGAGTCAAACTGGATGGTATTGGTTTTGGACTGAGTGATTACCATAAGGTTATCACTGAAAAAGAAAGTATCGATCTTTGCTATTCAATAGAAATGAATGATTATAATGGCAACAAAAGTTTGCAACTCAGACTTAAAGATGTGAGGTAGCCGTTAACAAATTAAAAAATAAAATGAAATTAAGTTCGGATAATCTGGTAAAGCAATACAAGCAGAAACGCGTTGTAGATGATGTTTCTATTTATGTGGAACAAGGTGAAATAGTTGGAGTTCTCGGTCCAAATGGTGCCGGTAAAACCACTACTTTTTATATGACTGTCGGACTTGTAAAGCCTGATTCGGGTAAAATTTTTCTGGACAATGAAGAGATTACCGATTTGCCGATGTACAAAAGAGCGCAAAAAGGAATTGGTTATCTTCCTCAGGAAGCTTCCGTTTTCAGAGATCTGACAGTAGAGGACAATATCAAAGCTGTTCTCGAAATTTCAAATATGAGTAAAAAAGATCAGGTTGAAAAACTTGAAAGTCTTCTTGAAGAATTCGGACTTAACAGAGTAAGAAAAAACTACGGTAAGGTGCTCAGTGGTGGAGAAAGAAGAAGAACTGAAATTGCACGTGCTTTAGCAAAAGACCCTAAATTTATATTACTTGATGAACCATTTGCAGGTGTGGATCCTATTGCCGTTGAAGATATTCAGAGTATTGTTTACAAGCTTAAAAAGAAAAACATCGGTATTCTGATCACAGATCACAATGTACAGGAAACATTGAGTATCACAGACCGTGCTTATTTGCTTTTTGAAGGAAAGTTACTGAAACAGGGCACTGCCGAAGAACTGGCTGAAGATGAAATGGTGAGAAAAGTTTATCTTGGAAAAAATTTCATTCTCAGAAGGGCTGAAAACTTCAATTAATTCTTATTAATAACTTCTATAAATTATTTCCTTGCCCGGGGATGGTAAGTCATAACAGTATCTTTTAGAAACTGCCTGTCAAGGTGTGTGTATATTTCTGTTGTTGTAATACTTTCATGACCAAGCATTTGTTGAATGGCTCTCAAATCTGCACCCCCGTTTATTAAGCTGGTTGCAAATGAATGTCTGAAAGTGTGTGGACTTATTGTTTTTTTGATTCCGGCCTTTACAGCTAGGTCTTTTATAATTAAAAACACCATCACTCTTGAAATTGCACCGCCTTTATTATTTAAAAACACAATATCAGCAGCGGCCGGTTTAAGCTGTTGATGCACTCGTACTTCTTGCGTGTA
>JACMRS010000314.1 GCA_014376345.1 Bacteroidia bacterium
ACGAATGGTATCATACCACCTATAAACAAACCTGCAAGAACAGTAGCTTTGAAAATATCAATAGAATCAATACCTTCAATACCTACTAATGCTGCATATAAAGCAAGAGAAGTTAGTGCTGCTGAAGCAATTGCAAATCCTTTACCGGTTGCTGCAGTAGTATTACCTACGGCATCAAGATTGTCTGTACGTTCGCGAACTTCGGGAGGAAGCTGACTCATTTCTGCAATACCACCTGCGTTATCAGCAATTGGTCCGAAAGCATCAATAGCAAGCTGCATAGCAGTTGTTGCCATCATTCCCGCAGCTGCAATTGCAACACCATAAAGTCCTGCGAAATAATAAGCACCAACAATACCACCGGCTAGTGTCAGAATTGGAATAACAGTAGATTTCATACCAACAGATAAACCTGCGATAATATTTGTAGCATGTCCGGTTGAAGATTGTTGAATAATAGACATTACAGGTTTTTTACCCATTGCAGTATAATATTCGGTAACGATACTCATAATAGCTCCAACTACAGTTCCAACTACTATTGCCATAAAAACACCATTTTTAGTGAAAATTTTATCGCGAAGTATAATATCACCTTCAGGTAAAATATACATTACTACAAAATAGGAAGCAATTACAGTCAGAATCATTGAAGCCCAGTTACCTAAGTTTAAAGCATTCTGAACGCTTGATTTTTCGTCTTTTATTGTTACGAAGAAAGTTCCTACTATTGAGAACAATATTCCCAGACCGCAGATGACCATTGGTAATAAAATTGGTGACATGCCACCAAAATTATCTTTTATTACTATTTCCTGTCCAAGAACCATAGTTGCGAGGATAGTTGCTACATAAGAACCGAATAAATCTGCCCCCATTCCTGCTACGTCACCAACATTGTCTCCAACGTTATCTGCAATAGTTGCAGGGTTTCTAACATCATCCTCTGGAATTCCAGGTACAACTTTACCTACTAGATCGGCTCCAACGTCTGCAGCTTTAGTATAAATACCACCACCAACACGCGCAAATAATGCAATAGATTCAGCTCCTAAAGAAAAACCGGTAAGAACCTCAATTGCAGTTTTAACTGTATTAGGTCCAAGATCAGCAAAATATGCAAGAAAGGCAATGAATAAACCACCTAATCCAAGTACTGCAAGACCGGCAACACCTAATCCCATTACTGTTCCACCAGTAAATGACACTTTAAGTGCTTGTTTAAGACTTGTACGGGCCGCTTGTGTTGTACGAACGTTAGCTTTAGTAGCAACACGCATGCCGATATAACCAGCAGTTGCTGAGAAAACAGCACCAATAATAAATGCAATTGAAATAATCCAGCTAGAGTGAATTTCTTTACCATTAACCTGGTGAATTGTTCCTGAATAGGCTAATAAAGCTGCTGCAAAAATTACGAAAATGCTAAGAACTCTCCATTCAGCTTTAAGAAAAGCCATGGCACCGTCGGCAATATAACCGGCTAGTTCCTGCATATTCTTGTCACCTGCATCCTGTTTTGTAACCCAGGCAGATTTAATAGCCATCACTATCAGACCAATGATTCCCAGCGCCGGGATTAAATAAAGTAATTGTTGATACGTCATAAATTATAATGTTTCAGTAATTGTGTTTTACGTTTAAAAGTTTGCAAAAGTACGGATTATAATTTTAATTATGAAAATTTGGTGTAAATTGCTCTTATCCAGATATTTATAATAAAAAAAAAGACAATAGCTTTAAAGAGGCTCTCAGTAAACACCCTTCTCCATTTCATCAAGCTCACGCACAGCTTCGTCAATACTGTTAACAGAACGGATTCTCAGAATCAATGCCTTGGCAGTTTGCTTCATTTCAAATTTCTGCGGTCGCATAGTTATATACTGAAGCATTCTTCCAAAAATATCAGATTCATAAAACACTGCCTTTTGATCTGCCGGAAAATAAAGTTTCAACTCCTTATTATTCAAAGTAATTTTTTCAAAACCCATTCGTTTACCCATCCATTTAATCCTCACAGACTCAAGTAAGGTATGAACTTCAACAGGAATATGCCCGAAACGGTCATTTAAATTTTGTGTGTATTCCTGAAGTTGCTCAGTATTTTCAATACTTGAAAGTTGGGTGTAAAGACTCAACCTTTCTGCTGTATTACTGACATAATCTGCCGGAATCAACATCTCCATATCAGTATCCACCTGACAATCTGCTGAAGAAATTGCCTGCTGCTGATCGGCAAACAAATCTGCAAATTCATCGTGTTTGAGTTCACGGATAGCTTCATCCAGAATTTTATGGTAGGTATCAAATCCAATTTCACTGATAAAACCACTCTGCTCACCACCCAATAGATTACCGGCACCCCGGATATCCAGATCTCTCATGGCCACATTAAATCCGCCTCCAAGTTCACTGAACTCTTCAATTGTACGAAGTCGCTTTTTTGCATCATCTGTAAGCACACTTAAAGGCGGAGAAAAAAGATAACAATAGGCTTTTCTGTTACTTCTTCCAACCCTGCCACGCATCTGATGCAGATCACTCAATCCGAACATGTGGGCATTATTGATAAGTATGGTATTGCAGTTTGGAATATCCAGTCCTGCTTCAATAATAGTGGTTGCAACAAGTACATCAAAATCACCTTCTACAAAACGGATCATGGCTTTTTCAAGCTCATCGCCTTCCATTTGACCGTGAGCGACACACACACGAACACCGGGACAAGTATTTTCAATCAGCGTTTTATAATCGTAAACATCTTTAATTCTGTGGTGCACAAAAAACACCTGCCCTCCCCTGTTTACCTCATATTCTATCGCTTCCTTCATCAGGTCTTTTGTGAAAACATGAAGTTCTGTCTGAACCGGAAACCTGTTTGGCGGTGGTGTATTTATCACACTTAAATCTCTGGCACCCATAAGCGAAAAATGCAGTGTTCGCGGAATAGGCGTAGCAGTTAAAGTCAGCGTATCTACATTCACACGAATTTCTTTCAGTTTGTCTTTAACAGCTACCCCGAATTTTTGCTCTTCATCAATAATAAGCAAACCGAGATTCTGGAATTTAACATCCTTCCCTGCCAGTCTGTGCGTACCAATAATAATATCAGTCTTACCTTCTGCAAGACGTTTCATTGATTCTTTTTGTTCTTTTGCAGATTTAAAACGGTTGATATAATCCACTGTAACCGGAAAACCTTTCAATCGCTCTTTAAATGTGCGGTAATGCTGGTGTGCCAGAATTGTAGTCGGCACCAGTATTGCAACCTGCTTGCTGTCAGAAACAGCTTTAAAAGCAGCGCGGATTGCCACTTCTGTTTTACCGAATCCAACATCTCCACAAAGCAATCTGTCCATGGGTCTCGAATTCTCCATGTCTTTTTTAATATCTTCTGTAGATTTTGCCTGATCGGGTGTATCTTCATAAATGAAAGAAGCCTCAAGTTCAACCTGCATGTATGTATCAGGACTGAATGCAAATCCGGGTTGAGCCCTTCTTTTGGCATAAAGTGTAATTAATTCACGCGCAATGTCTTTAACTTTTTTCTTGGTAGAAGCTTTTTGTTTTTCCCAGACACCACTTCCAAGTTTGTGCATTGTTGGTTCAGCACCATCCTTGCCACTAAATCTTGCGATTTTGTGCAGCGAATTTACATTCACATACAGCATGTCATTGTCGCGGTAAGCTATTCGAACTGCTTCCTGCAAAACATTGTTCATCTGCATTTTCTGAAGTCCCATAAACTTACCTACGCCGTGATCAATGTGTGTTACATAATCACCAGGCTGCAAATCCTGCAGTTCTTTTAAGGTTAAAGCGGTGCTTTTTGTAAAGCCTTTACGCAGCGACCTGTATCTGTAATAACGTTCGAAAAGCTGATGCTCGGTATAACAAGCCATCTTCAGTTCGTTGTCGAGAAACCCTTCACTCAGTCCGTGATAAACCGGAATGATATTGATTTGTTTTTGTCTGTCGTGGATAATTGTGATCAGACGTTCGATTTGCTTGCCGTTTTCCGAGAAAATAATGTTCTTGATATTGTTCAGCTCATTACTTTGCAGGTGCGACAATATCAGGTCGAAGTTTTTCTGAAATGAAGGTTGAGGTGAAACACTGAAAGTGTAAGTATATTTTGGTTTAAAGGCAAAGTGTGTGCCGGTTTCGATAACAGAAAATTTACTGATATTGTTAAATAACTCATCGGGAGTAAGCAGTATTTCTTCAGGCTTATAAAACACTGATTCTGCATCTTTCGAGCGTTTTAAGGCTTTCACTTCATCAAAACTTTCTTCTATCAATGCCATCCACTGTTTTTCGAGATAACCACGCTGGTCGGGGAAATTTTTGAGAGCCACAATGGCATCGTCAGGCAGGTATCTGAAAATAGAAACTTTAGATCCCGAAATACTGTTTTTCTGAATGTTCGGAACGACTTTTAGAAAGCCGATGTCCTTAACTGAAAGTTGAGTTTGAGGATCGAAAGTTCTGACGGATTCTACCTCATCAAAATCAAGTTCAATGCGATAAGGATATTCATTTGCAAAAGAAAAAATATCGATAATTCCACCACGGATAGCATACTGACCGGGTTCATAAACAAAATCCTCGCGTTCAAACTCGCAATCGTCGAGAAAATCTGAGAGGAAATTCAGGTCGAGTTTTTGACTTTTAGTTATTGTGAATGTATTTTTTTCGAGGGCTTCATAGTCAATTACTTTTTCGGTAATTGCTTCAGGATAGGTGACAATAATTTTAGGCTGTTTAGTTTGCTTTAGCAAAGAAATTACCTCAGCACGAATTTGAACATTTTCGTTTTGAAGTTCAGCAAACTCAAAGGGTTTTCTGTAAGAGTCGGGAAGAAATAGTACATCCTGATCGGAAACCAGGTGTTGTAAATCGCTATTTATAAATTCAGCTTCTTCTTTTTCTGGGACTAGAACAAGGATTGTTTTATCAGTTTTGGCAAACACAGAAGCGATTGCCAGAGCAGCAGATGAGCCAATGAGTCCTTTAAAACAGGCCGTAAATTTCCCTTTATCCTGTGTATCTTCCAGGAATTTTGCGATCGACGGATGCACCGAATACGCCTCAACCAGCTCCTTAACCTTCACTCAAAAACAAGTGCAAAGATAGGGGAAGAATTGCTGATTTCTGAATGTTAGATTTGGGATTTGAGATTTGTGATTTGAACCTCCGGATTCGTAGGGTTACCGTTGGCCACGGGTTGAAACCCGTGGTTAGTGATGTTTTTGGATTTATTATTATGAATAGCCTCCGGTTTTAACCGGAGGATTATGAAAGAATATGAATCGGTTTTTAACCCTTTACGTTCTGTCTTGGTAATGGGAATAAAAAAAGTTGAAACCCGGGGCTATTCATATAATATCAGCATTTGTTCAATTATGAAT
>JACMRS010000315.1 GCA_014376345.1 Bacteroidia bacterium
ATCAGAAATCAGAAATTCTTCCCATCAAATCTCAAATCCCTAATATTTGCGTAGGAGATTCTTCACTTCATTTCATACATGTGGAATACCACATGATGAAATTACGCTCAAAATGACAACACCCTTAAATCAGAAATCAAAAAATCAGAAATCAGAAATTCTTCCCCCAAATCAGAAATCAAAAAATCAGAAATCAGAAATTCTTCCTCCAAATTCTTCCTCCCAAATCTTAAATATTCGGTTGAGGCGTAGTCCTCAAATAAGACTTAATCTCCTTAAAACCTTTTGGGAATTTTGCGGGAATATCTGCGGTTGCTATTGATGGTACTACCACACAATCATCTCCGTGTTTCCAGTCTGCCGGAGTTGCAACACTATGGTTTGCAGTTAATTGTAAACTGTCAATAACACGTAAAATCTCGTCGAAATTTCTTCCTGTTGATGCAGGGTAAGTTAAAATCAACTTGATCTTTTTATCAGGGGCAATTACAAATACAGAACGCACTGTAAACGTTTCAGAAGCATTCGGATGAAGCATGCCGTAAAGTTGCGCTACCGTTTTATTTTCATCGCCGATAATCGGAAAATTGAAATCTGTATTCTGCGTTTCATTAATGTCTTTAATCCATTCTTTATGACTTTCGACATTGTCTACTGATATCGCTATCAGTTTCACATTGCGTTTGTCAAACTCAGGCTTTAATCTGCTGGCTCTGCCCAGCTCTGTTGTGCAGACAGGTGTGAAGTCGGCAGGGTGACTGAAAAATACAGCCCAGCTGTCTTTGATGTAGTCGTAAAAATTAATGTCTCCAAGCGTTGTTGGGGCATTGAAATCTGGTGCGATGTCTCCTAATTGTAAACTCATATTTATGTTGTTTTTATGTTAATTTTTGTTTGATTATTGAAGTGCCGGTTCGGCAATTTTTAAACTCTTTTTAGTTGAAGTTAATATATTGTTTGCTGTTGCTATGATTGATACATACGGATTTTTGGCCCATTGAGACTTAAATAATTTTCCCAGATTAATTTTCCCAATTAAATAATGCTGATTCAATGAAGAATAAGATTCAGAAATAGTCTCGAAATCTGAGGTTTTAACATCCTCTTTTTTAGAGTATCTGACAAGTACTTCCAGTGTTACATTATCAGATAAGATGTACTGATTTTGAGAAAGTTTTTTATACTCGTATCTGTAATTGTATGAAAGTGCTGAAATGTCTGAAAGTACCGCAGATGCAGTAGGGTGACTGCCAGCACCTTTACCTGAAAAGAACTGTTTGTCTGCAAAACTGGTTTCCAGTTCTACTCCGTTGTAAACGTCGTCAACATTGTAAAGTTTGTTATCACTGCTAATAAATTCAGGAATTACAAATGCGCAGACTTCGTTGTCATTTATTTTTGCAGCATGTGCGACAAGTTTAATTTTCAGATTTTTTTCACGGGCATATTGTAATTCAAGAGCACCAATTCTGCTAATACCCAAATGGTGAATTTGTTCCGGTCTTGCTATAATTCCAAAAGCATGAGCAACCAGAATGGTTAATTTATATTTGGCATCAAACCCTTCAACATCAAGCGAAGGATCGCTTTCAGCATAACCTTTTTCTTGTGCTTCTGTTAATGCATCAGCATAACTTAAATTGTCCCTGAAAGTTTTTGTAAGAATATAATTAGTCGAACCATTCACTATCCCCTTTAGTGATTGCAGTAAGTCATTGTCATAATATTCCTCGAAATTTCTGATGATTGGAATACTGGCACAACACGATGCTTCATACAAAAACGGTACATTGTGAATGCGCTGCAACTCAAGCAATTCTTCAAGGTGGTTGGCAATCAGTTTCTTATTTGCCGACACCACACCTTTTCCATTTTGCAATGCTGTTTTAACAATATGATAAGCATCATCTGCATTGTCAATGAGTTCAACAATCACATCTATTTCCGGATCAGAAAGCAACTCATTTTTATCAAATGTAAAATAGCTGCTGTCAACAGGTCGTTGCTTTTCGCGGTCTTTAACGCAAATCTTTTTTATATCGGCTTTAATACCTTTGGTCTTACTGATTACGTCCCATAAACCTTGTCCAACGCAACCAAATCCA
>JACMRS010000316.1 GCA_014376345.1 Bacteroidia bacterium
CCGCACTCTTGCGAGGCTGAAATGGTGCAATGAAATCATTTTAGTAGATGATTTCAGCACAGACAATACAGTTGAAATTTCAGAATCATTCGGTTGTAAAGTATTCAGAAGAAATTTTGACGGTTTTGGCACTCAAAAACAATTTGCAGTAGAGCAGGCAAGCAACAATTGGATTCTAAATATTGATGCCGACGAGGTGCTTTCTGATGAGTTAATAGTTGAAGTTCAGAATACACTTAAAAATCCGCAATGTGATGGTTACGATATTCCTGTGACACACGTATTTCTTGGTAAAATATTTAAACATGGCCGTGAAAGCAAATATTATCATTTGAGATTATTTAACAAAATTTCAGGAACTTTTGACGCAGCTCTTGTTCATGAAAAAGTAATTCTGAGCGGAAATACAGGTAAACTTAAAGGTGTTATTCTCCATTACAGTTATAAAGATCTTGATCATTATTTTGAAAAATTTAACAGATACACATCAAGCGGTGCTCAAAAGCTTTTTCAAAAAAACAAGAAACGCTCATTGTTTTTAATCATTGCTTCATTTCCATTTTATTTTATCAAGCATTATTTTATTTACAGAAACTTTATGAATGGCACTGCGGGCTTTACGTGGAGTTATTTAAATGCGTGGTATCATGTAATAAAATATCTTAAGCTGAAAGAATTAAACAACAAAATCTGATGCCTTTTACTGTTTTAATCATAGTCTGTTTTTTAGCTTTTATTTTCTTGCTGTTCAGGCGCCGCGAAGGTCTGAGAGTTTTGATGTATCACAAAATATCAGAATCAAACGCAGATTATTTAACTGTTACTTCAGCTCAACTTGAACAGCAACTTTTACATATCAGAAAAAAAGGGTACAATTTTATTAACCTTCAACAACTTACAGACCATATTCATTTCAAAACACCATTGCCTTTTAAACCTGTCTTAATTACTTTTGATGATGGTTATCAGAATAACTGCGAACTTGCTTACCCGGTTCTTTTAAAGCATCACATTCCTGCTAATATTTTTCTTATTCCGTCATTTATCGGAAAAACAGTCCTTTACGACAATACAGACCAAAAGTTTATGGGACCTAATGAAATCAAGAGTATGAATGAACTGGTTACTTTCGGATTGCACTCTTACAGCCATGATAATTACAACGATCTTAGTACTGAACAAATATCAGAGGATATCAGACTTTGCAAAGTCGAACTGGCAAACACCAACACGCCTTTTCAGCCATATTTTGCCTATCCTTATGGCGCCTATCCGGCTAAAGATCCCGGCAAAATGCAGTCACTTGAAAATATATTTCTCCATGAAAACATTGTCGGTGCTTTCAGAATCGGCAACCGCATAAACAGTCTTCCTCTAAATAAAAAATACGCAATTGAAAGACTGGATATCAGAGGAAACAAATCATTCAGCAACTTTAAAATCAAACTTAAATTCGGTAAATTATTTTAACATGAAAGTTTTAACATACAATGTAAACGGCATAAGGTCTGCAATGGGCAAAGGACTGATAGATTTTCTGGAACTTCACCAACCTGATGTATTGTGTCTGCAAGAAATTAAAGCAACTCCGGATGTGGTAGATACGGCCCCGTTTGAAAAGATGGGTTATAATTTATACTGGTATCCTGCTCAGAAAAAAGGCTACAGCGGTGTTGCCATTTTCAGTAAAATAAAAGCTAAACATGTTGAATATGGTTGCGGTCATGAAATGTTTGATTTTGAGGGAAGAGTTTTGAGGGCAGATTTTGATGATGTCTCTGTTTTTTCATGCTACTTTCCATCGGGAACAACAGGAGAGTTGAGGCAAGATGTAAAAATGCAGTTTCTCGATCACTTCTTTACTTACGTGCATGAAATCAAATCAATAAATGACAATCTGATAATTTGTGGTGATTACAACATCTGTCACAAGCATATTGATATTCACGACCCGGTAAGCAATAAAAACTCAAGCGGCTTTTTACCGCACGAAAGAGAGTGGATGGATAAATGGTTTGAAAGCGGCTTTACAGACGGTTTCAGGCATTTCAATCAAGATGCACACAACTACACATGGTGGAGTTTCAGAGCCAATGCCAGAAACAACAACAAAGGCTGGCGTATTGATTACATTTCTGTAAGTGACAGCCTAAAAGAACGACTCAAAAGTTCGGCCATACTTCACAACCATTTCCAGTCGGACCATTGTGGTATGTATGTCGAACTTGAGTAATTGCTATTTAAGTTGAGTTTTCAGCGCTTTAGCAACTTCATTTTCAGGCTCAAGCTCTAGTACTTTAGCAAGATATTCTTTGCTTTTATCGTTTTCTTTGATGCTTGATTTATAATAAGCAAGATACAAATATGCTTTAACAAGACGTGGTTTAAATGCCGCTTTTGTAGCATCTGCGCTGGTTAATTCAATGTATTTTTCAAAGTAAGGAGCAGCATATCCTTTAATTGTACTACCGGATTCATATTTAGAATTTATTTCACCTCTCCAGTAATATCCA
>JACMRS010000317.1 GCA_014376345.1 Bacteroidia bacterium
AAGTTTGTCATTATTGAGTTGAAACTCAATTTTTAAATGTGCAGGTAATGTGCGCAAATAGCTGCGTTCACTATCGTTAACAATGCTGTTTGTGTAACCTAAAGAAATTTTACCTGAAGCTTTTTCATGATCAGTTTTGTAGGCGCAACCACAATCATCACTCTGGCGACCAATTCCGAAATCGTAATTTCCTGCTATGCAAGGGATATTGCGTTTACGAATTTCATTGATCACCTCATTTGGCCAGATATTATAACCAACCAAATCTCCAAGGCAATACAAAGCATCAGGTTTTCTTTTTTCTACATCCGAAAAAAATGCTTCCAGAGCAGGAAGATTAGCATGAATGTCGCTGAACAATGCAATTTTCATTTGTTCTGTTTTAGTTAATTAACAACAGCCACCACCCGGTTTGCATGTATTGTTTGTGGGTATTTCAGATAAAACTATTTTTTGTTTTTCTTGAGGAATACCACAACTGTCGGTCGCCAGACAAGCTGTTAGTTTTTCTGTTAAAACAAAGGCATTGCCATTAAAATCTAATCCATATTTACCAATTGTGCTTGTTTGATATTCCACTTCTATTTCAAGATCTTCAATTCCCAGTGTTTTTTCAGACAATGAAATGATGTTTAATAGTTTCTGAGGTTTTAAGCGGTGTTCAATATCATTTGCATTCCATAATTGAAAGTTGACAACCTTTTCGTTGCGAACGGTTCCGCCACAGTCAATAAAATGTTTTGTTATTAAACCAACTTCAGTTACATGAAAATGTTCGGGAACCTTTGTTCCATCTGATAGTTGAAAGTTTACAGCTTCTGCTGTTTTTAGAATATTTTTGATTTCTGAAAGTTTCATTATTTTTATTTTATATTAATTAACAACAATCGGTTTTCTTCTTTTCGAGTTTGCTTGAAATGTTTGCAAAATAGCTTTGCATTTTCTCGATAGCTTTTTCATCAATACAATAGCAAATTGAATTGCCTTCGATGTTTCCTTTGATTAATCCTGCATTTTTAAGTTCTTTTAAATGTTGAGAGACGGTTGGCTGTGAAAGTGGGAGTTCGTTGACAATGTCACCACAAATACATTTTTCAATTTTCATCAGGTACTCGATAATAGCTATTCTTGCAGGGTGACCTAATGCTTTTGTGAGTGTTGCAATAGCATTTTGTTTATCAGTAAAGTGATCAGTTTTAGTAGCGCCCATCAATAATATTTTTATATTGCAATATTACAATATAGTTTTTGAATAATCCAATATATTTTTGATAATCGGGAATATTTGAGAATAGTTTGTGAATTGTATAAGTAATTTATTAGCATCATTTTTAATCCAGCACTTCATTCTGCATTGATGGATTACTGTCAGCAAAATTTTGTTCTGAATGAAAAAACTCACGAGTTGAAATCTTCAAATATTTGGGACTTTATTCATAACCAGCATGCGTTTAAGCTTTAAGTTTACACCGCTAAATATTGACGAAACAAAAGTGTATCTTCGCACACTTTATGCAGCACTTCCGCAATTTTTGCATTATAGCCCACATCGACCATGGTAAAAGTACCCTGGCCGACAGGCTTCTTGAATATACCGGCACGGTAAATAAACGTGATATGATGGCTCAGGTTCTTGATACAATGGATCTTGAACGGGAGAGGGGTATCACCATTAAAAGTCATGCCATACAAATGAACTATGAACTTGATGGTGAAAAGTATGTTCTTAATCTGATTGACACACCGGGTCACGTGGATTTCTCTTACGAGGTTTCGCGTTCTATTGCAGCATGCGAGGGCGCTTTGCTTATTGTAGATGCTTCTCAGGGTATTCAGGCTCAAACGATTTCAAATCTTTATCTGGCTATTGAACACAATCTTGAAATTATTCCGATTCTCAATAAAATGGATCTTCCCGGCGCAATGCCAGAGGAAGTTAAAGACCAGATAGTTGATCTGATTGGTTGCGACCGCGAAAATATTATTGCTGCAAGTGGTAAAACCGGTCTTGGTGTCAATGATATACTAAGAGCAATTATTGCCAGAGTGCCATCGCCAAAAGGCAATGTTGATGCACCTTTGAAAGCTTTGATTTTTGATTCTGTATTCAATTCGTTTCGTGGAATTATTGCGTATTACAAAGTACTTGACGGCAAAATGCGCAAAGGTGAAAAGGTTAAGTTTATGAATACCAACAATGAATACCATGCCGATGAGGTTGGTGTTTTGCGTTTGGATATGGAACCGCGCCCGGAAGTACTTGCCGGTGATGTTGGATATATTATCACAGGCATTAAGCAGGCTAAAGAAGTGAAAGTTGGTGATACTATTACCAGTTTTGAAAAACCTACTGCTGAAGCGATTCAGGGATTTGAAGATGTGAAACCAATGGTATTTGCAGGAATATATCCAGTTGAAACTGAAGATTATGAAGAGCTTCGTGACAGCATGGGTAAACTCCAGCTAAATGATGCTTCGCTGGTATTTGAACCTGAAAGTTCTGCTGCACTTGGTTTTGGATTCCGTTGCGGATTTCTTGGAATGCTTCACATGGAGATTATTCAGGAAAGACTTGAGCGTGAATTCAATATGACTGTTATTACTACGGTTCCCAACGTTTCTTACAAAGCTTACACTAAAAAAGGTGAATATATTGAAGTAAATAATCCTTCAGATCTTCCCGATCCGAATACGATTGATTACGTTGAAGAGCCTTACATCAAAGCAACTATCATTACGTCTACAGATTTTGTTGGACCAGTTATCGCGCTTTGTCTTGATAAAAGGGGGATGCTTGAAAATCAGGTTTATCTAACTACAAACAGAGTTGAACTTTCGTTTGATATGCCTCTGGCAGAGGTTGTATTTGATTTTTACGATAGGCTTAAATCTATAAGTAAAGGTTATGCTTCTTTTGATTACCATCAGAGTGGTTATAAGCTTTCATATCTTGTAAAAATGGATATCATGTTGAATAAAGATGCAGTTGATGCATTATCATCTATTATTCACAAAGACAGGGCTTTTGATCTGGGTAAAAAGATTTGCAAAAAGTTAAAAGAATTAATTCCAAGACAGCAGTTTGAAATTGCAATTCAGGCAGCAGTTGGTGCCAAGATTATTGCACGTGAAACTATTTCAGCTTTGAGAAAAGATGTAACTGCAAAATGTTATGGTGGCGATATTTCACGTAAAAGAAAACTTCTTGAAAAGCAGAAAGAAGGTAAAAAGCGTATGAGGCAGGTTGGTAATGTTGAAATACCACAGTCTGCGTTCATGGCTGTACTTAAGCTTGACGAATAAGACAATAAAATGTCATAAATTTCTTTTAAATTTGTGTTTTTGCAACGCGCACTTTAATGAGATACCTTAAAATTTCCCTGGCAGCATTATTTGCCTTTATAGCTTTTGATTCATTTTCTCAAGGTCCTGTGCTTACTTCTGTTAAAGGTAATCAGGCTTTAAAATCTTTTGATAAATCTCATCCCGGTTTTGTTTTTGGTAAAAATCAGAGTCGTGGAATAATCCGTGATACTTTAAAACTGCCATTCTTTGATGAGTTTGTTAAAGCAGGTCCTTTTCCGGATCCTAAAAAATGGACTGACAATCAGGCTTATGTTAATGCAACTTTTGCTTTATCTCCTCCAAGTTATGGCGTTGCCACTCTTGATAATTTAAATTCAAAAGGCAATCCTTATAATACTTTAAGTGGCAAAACATCAAGCAGGTCGGACAGCCTTACTTCCCAGCCAATAAATCTTAAAACGAGACTTGCCGGAATGACAACGGTAAAATACACACCTGCAGATTCTGTTTATCTTAGCTTTTTTTATCAGTCTCAGGGTCTTGGCGATCTTTTGGATAACAGCGATACTTTAATACTTGAATTTAAAGACACATTTAAAAAATGGAGCAGGGTATGGGCGGTAACAGGCACCAAAACAAAACCTTTTAAACAAATACTTCAGGGAATTATAGATGGTAAATATCTCGGACCTGATTTTCAGTTCAGATTTGTAAATTACACTAAGAACACCGGTAATTTAAATCAGTGGCACCTTGATTATATCAGAATCAACAGGGCGCGTAACAGGCATGATACTCTAGTTGAAGATCTGGCAATTAATAAA
>JACMRS010000318.1 GCA_014376345.1 Bacteroidia bacterium
CTCCGATGGTGAAAATATTAGATGAACTTTGTGGCATTGAAAATGGTTTCATGACCACTATTCACGCTTATACTGCAGACCAGAATCTTCAGGATGCACCTCACAAAGACCTTCGCAGAGCACGTGCAGCTGCAAGCAGCATTATTCCTACAAGTACAGGTGCGGCCAAAGCAGTTGGTCTGGTGATGCCGCATTTACAAGGCAAACTTAACGGAAACTCGATGCGTGTGCCAGTGCCAGACGGATCTGTAACAGATTTTACCTGCAATGTACGCACAGCTAAAACTAAAGAAGAGATCAATGCTGCTTTTAAAGCTGCAGCTGAAGGCTCACTTAAAAATATTCTGGAATATACTACCGACCCTATCGTTTCTATAGATATTGTTGGCAACCCGCATTCTTGTATTTTCGACAGCGAAATGACAATGGTTATTGGCAACTCAATAAAAGTGGTTGGCTGGTACGACAATGAATATGGTTATAGCAACCGAATAGTTGACCTGATAGCTAAGATCGGAAAATAATTTTAAATATATTTTTTTAATATTCAAGGCAAAGGCATCCCCTAAAAAGGATGTCTTTTTCTTTACATCTTACACAATTTTAGTAAATATTACATTTTACGTTCATCTAAGATTTTGCAGCATACTCCGAAAGATTAATTCCATTAAACGAAAACAAACCTTAGCAATTAGAGGCTGTCAATATCTTTGTTGTTTAATTAGCAGTTACACAATTTAAATTAGCACAGTATATGTTTGTCGTCGTTTATCACAAAATTACCGTACCGGATGAGTTCTGGAAGATTACTCATAACGAAATTACAAAGCTTCCCAAAAATATCCGCCTGCACGCGGTTTGGCCAAGTAATGACATGAAGTTGTCTACCTGTCTCTGGGAAGGTGAGAATATTACATCAATTAATGATTACCTGGACAATACTCTGGGTGAAGTTTCGTATCATGATTTTCAGATTGTGAATGAAAAATTTGCTATGGGACTTCCTTAGCACTCAGAATTTTTTATAATTATTTATTAATATGAAGTCTGCGTAAGGGATACTTCCATTGTTTGAGCTCTTTCGCATTTTTTCTATGCGAAAAGCGAGTGGATGGAGCCCGACCCCGATCGCGTGTGGAATTATACAGACTTAACTATGCTGTCTTCGCGATCGGGGTTACGCCCAAATTATTTTTGTCATTTCACATACAATTATTGTATTTTTGGCAACAAATAAATTCATAATTCAATGAGAATCATACTACTTGTAATACTTTCCGGAATTGCTTTTTGCTCACAAGCTAAAAGTTTATCTGCAATCTCTACCAATGCTGACACTGCAAAGGTTAATACCATCATCAGAAAATCACTTTCTCTTTATCAGGAAGGGCAATTTGCGCTTTCGAGAACTACGCTTGCTCCTGCACTCAAAATGGACGGCACGAATACCGATGCATTGATGCTGATGGCGAAACTTGAACTACAGGCTCACAATTACAAAGCCATGGTTGATAACCTGAATAAAATTTTCAAAAAAGACAAAAACCGTCCGCAGGTTTATGCTGAATTTTACTTTTATAATGATGAAGTAGAAGGTTTTAACGACAGCATGAAAAGAGTATTGTGTAATATGAGTATTAAAGCAGGACCTGAAAGATGTGAAGGTTATATTGGTTTGGCCTACATTAGTTTTGCTGAATCTGATTATGCAACTGCTGCTAAATATTTTGAGCAAGGACTTAAAAAAGAATTTGCAACACCAGAAGATAAATTTCAAACTCAGCTTATTTATGCTTTTACACTTCGTAAAAATGATAATAAAGCCTTGTCTTATGACAACCTTAATTACATTTTGTTAAACCAGCCGCGCAATGATTTTTATTACAGTAATTTAAGTGTGCTTGTTAAATGGAAACTTGAAGATGAAAATGGCAGCGTACTTTCTGAAATTGATACTCTGATTAGTTATTACGGAGAAGACGTTACCAATAAAATTTATAAAGCAAAAGCTTATTTTTTGCTTAACAGGTTTGATGAATCTTGTGTAATAATGAAAGAAGTTGTTCTGCAGGATGAATCTGATTATGAAGATATAGATCTTACAACTTATTGCACGGATATTAAGACATCAGTACCATCTGCTCCCGGTACAAAATATACTTATGATGTAGATGGAACAAGCTTTGAGATAAAAATAAAGGCTAATGGCGAAGGTCCACGTGATTTTTCATGGATGATGTCTAATGGCAGCAGTGGCAATACTTATATAACCACCCAAGCCAATGAATCAGCTACTGTTCAAAGTAATTATTTCAGTAATGGCGCGTCAGACACTTTAAAAGACATGACCACTGTTTGGTTGAGTTACAGTAACTTTTCTGACATTGATATAAATTATGAAACCTACCTGTCAACTTCACCGGGTAATGAAAAAGCATTTTATTTTGACAAGTTGGTTTATCTTCCAATAACAAGAAATGGCGCTGAGCAGTTAATTCAGTGTAAAAAAATAATTTCTGATGAAGGTGAAGAAATATGGTATTTAAATGAACCATTAAATCCATTGATAGTGAAAATGGTGCTTTCAGAATTTACAGTGGTACTTAAAACCGTTGAATAACAGCGCTTAAACCGGTAATTATAAAACCGGAAAGTATCTTTACATTTGCATAACTAAAAATTTATGTGCGGAATTGTTTCTTACATCGGCCCTAAACAAGCCTACCCTATTATTATAAAAGGACTGAAGCGTCTTGAATACCGTGGTTATGACAGTGCAGGCGTAGCGCTTGTAGATGATACTTTGACCATTTATAAAACCAAAGGCAAAGTTGTTGATCTGGAAGAGGCAATTGAAGCTGTTGGTGGTAATACTGTTGCAAACATTGGCATGGGCCATACCCGATGGGCAACCCATGGAGTACCAAATGATGAAAACGCGCATCCACACCAGTCGCAAAGCGGCAACCTGGCTGTTATTCACAATGGTATTATTGAAAATTATGCCACTATTAAAGAGGAGTTAATCAAACGCGGACATATTTTCCTGAGTGATACCGATACTGAGGTTTTAATTCATCTGATTGAAGACATTCAGCTAAATGAAAAAATAACAGTAGACGAAGCGGTAAGACTTGCATTAAATCAGGTTGTGGGCGCTTATGCTATTGTGATACTTGTTAAAAATGAACCTGCAAAACTGATTGCTGCCAGAAAAGGGAGTCCGCTGGTAGTGGGTATAGGCACAGAACCGGGAGAATTTTTTATGGCCAGCGATGCCACCCCGATTGTTGAATACACCCGAGATGTTACTTATCTGAACGATGGCGAAATTGCAATTGTAAAAGATGGTGAACTGAGCATTAAAACCATTGACAACGTACATAAAACACCTTACATACAAAAGCTTGAGTTTAACCTTGAGGAAATTGAAAAAGGCGGTTACACGCATTTCATGCTCAAAGAAATTTATGAGCAGCCTAAATCTATTCTCGATAGTATTCGCGGCCGTATCGATTCTACCACAGGTAATATCGAAATGCGCAGCATTATGGAGTATGAAGAAAAGCTTAAAAATATTACCAGATTAATCATAATTGGCTGTGGCACAAGCTGGCATGCTGGTTTGGTGGGCGAGTATTTATTTGAAGAGTTTGCCCGCATACCTGTTGAAGTTGAATATGCTTCAGAATTCCGCTACCGCAACCCTGTAATATACCCTACAGACTTGGTACTGGCAATTTCACAAAGTGGTGAAACAGCAGACACATTGGCTGCAATGGAGTTGGCAAAAGAAAAAGGCGCTACTGTTTTTGGCATTTGCAATGTTGTAGGTTCATCTATTCCACGATTAAGTCATGCAGGTGCTTACACACATGCAGGACCGGAAATTGGCGTAGCGTCTACAAAGGCCTTTACTGCGCAGGTTTCTGTATTGACTATCATGGCATTGGCTGTTGCAAACTTAAGAGGCGTTATCAGCAATGAAAGGCTGAGACTTGTTTTGAGTGAGCTGGAGGCTATTCCGGCTCAGGTTGAAAAAGCATTGCTTACCAATGATAAAATTCTTGAGATTGCAGAAAAGTTTAAAGACTCCCGCAATTTTCTTTATTTGGGCAGAGGCGTTAATTTCCCTGTAGCTCTTGAGGGTGCATTGAAATTAAAGGAGATCTCCTACATCCATGCA
>JACMRS010000319.1 GCA_014376345.1 Bacteroidia bacterium
AAATTCAAATGTAACAGCTTATACTGATTTTCAGGTAAAGGTTATTGTAAATACACAGGCACTGGTTTCTGCCGGTAAAATGAATAATAAAGGTTATGACATCCGCTTTACGGATAGCCTTTGTAATGTTCTTTCATACACAATTGACAGTAACATGAATACCACTACTACTGTTATTTGGGTAAAGGTAAAAAACCTACCGGGCAGCAGGGTTACTACAATATACATGTATTATGGCAATGGCTGCGCAACAACAGTGGCTGAGAATGGCGACAGTACATTTTTGCTTTTCGATCATTTTAATACAGGTTCTTTAAATACAGGAAAGTGGACCAGCTTTGGTGCTGCTCCTGCATTTTCTTCAACAAACATTAAATTTTCTTCAACCGCGGGTGATGCTGTAATTAAATCTGTTTCAGCTTTCGCCGGTCCATACATTTCTGAAATGAAAGTAAATGGATTCACCGGAAGCTGGCCTAACATTACACAACTTAATAATGGCACTAATGTTGGTGCCAGTACTTTACCAAATGGAGGTAACCTTTGGGCAGGAAACTCCGCATCTGGTTGCGCTTCATACTTAGTTTCAACCGCAGCATCTACAGGAATTCCATTAGCCAATGGTGTTTGGGGAATGAATTTCAGAGGTATAAATGATGCAATTATAAGTTTGAATGCAAGTTCATTTAATTATACCGGCACTCTTCCAACCTATTCTTCTCCACTGCAAAGCGCCTTTGGACTACTTTGTGCAGGTACTGGCACCATGAGTGTAGACTGGTTCAGAGCAAGAAAATACGCACCTATTCAGCCGGTTGCAGCAAACGGAACTGAAGCATTTAATAAAACTCTTTTTCCAACTCCTGATAAAACAGCATACTGCCCCGGCGATTCAATGAAAGTTACTTTCACTAAATCAAATACTATAAAATTCAATACAGGTAACACTTTTACATATACTCTCTCAGATGCAACCGGCAGTTTTGCAGCACCTGTAACAATTGGAAGTTATTCTGATACCATTTCTAAAACCATTGCTTATTTTATTCCTAAAACTGCAATTGCTTCAAAAAGATATAAAGTGAGAATAGTTTCGACAAACCCTTCATATTCTTGTTTTACTTCAGACAGCTTTACTATAAATGCCAAGCCTGTCCCTTCTTTTATTATAAATAAAAACAATCAATGTTTTCATGAAAATAAATTCACCTTTACCTCAACATCAACTATCCCTTCAGGAACTATAGCAAAACATAACTGGGACTTTGGCAACAGACTTCATACAACCACACTTCCAAATGACACCAACAGATATAATACCTATTTAACAAAATATAAAGTTATATTAACTGAAGAATCAGCACTTGGTTGTAAAGACACAGTGTCACATTTAGCTTATCTGAAAGAGTCGCCAGAGGCTGAGTTCACAATGAATAAAGACATTCAATGCTTAAAAACAAATAAATTTAAATTTAAATCCCAATCAACAGTCTTTGTTGGGACGCTTAGTTACAGATGGTTTTTTGGTAATGGTGACTCATCTTTAGTAGCAGATTCTGTTACATACAAATATCCTGCACAAGGTAACTACGCTGTGAAGCTTATTGTAAAATCAAGTGCCAGCGGATGTATTGATACAATTATTCATTATAATCTTATCAATCCGGATCCAAAAGCAATTATTGGTGTTAAGGATACAGGGTTATGTTTTAAAAATAATAAATTCAAGATCTATTCTAATTCAACTGTTTCTAACGGTGTGCCATTATATGATTATTGGACTCTTGGAGATGGTAGCAGAGATTCACTGACTACTGACACAATCCGACACACTTATACTGGTGTAAAAACATATAATATCAGACTTATTATTATATCAGATGATGGTTGCCGCGATACTGCCAAAGGAAAAGTAACAACTTATCCTATGCCGGTTTCAAATTTTCTGATTAATAACAGTACTCAATGTCAGAAAGGTAATAGTTTTGGTTTCAGAGCAAAATCTGTTGTTTCATCAGGAACTATTTCAAATAACTGGTATTTCGGAGATGGCAGTTCTACATTAAATGTTGATACCACGCAGCATACTTACCTTACTCCTAACACATTTAATATTAAACTCAGATCGGTTACCAATAAAGGTTGTCTTGATTCTATTACTAAATCTGTTACTGTAAATGCTTCTCCTAAAGCAAGTTTTACAACAAATAAAAAATCACAATGTGCAAAAGGAAATGTATTTAAGTTTAAAAACACTACAACACTTGCTTCAGGAACTTATACCAGAATGTGGCAGCTTGGAGATGGATCGCCAAATGCTACAGGAGACAGTGTTACATACACTTATCCAACACCCGGAAAATATCAGGTTAAATTAATTACTCTTTCAAATAAAAACTGTGCTGACACTGCAAAGGATTCTGCAACAATAAACGTAATGCCAACACCCTTAATCACACTTACTTCTAATGCTGACCAATGCTTACCGGGTAATAGTTTTAAATTTACAGATAACTCTACCATACCATCGGGTACCATCAAAAATACAAAATGGGTTTTTGGCGATGGTGGCATTGACAGCAATAAAATGACTGTGAATCATACCTATAAAATTGCGAATGTTTATACAGCTTACCTTATTGCAAATTCTAACTTTAATTGTTTTGATACAGCAAAAACAACTGTAACTGTTTATGACAAGCCCGAAGCAGATTTTTCGATAAATGATACTGATCAATGTTTAACCGGAAATCTTTTCAGGTTTACTGATATGACTTATTCAGGACCACTTGCGCACATTAACGAATGGATTTATGGAGATGGTTCTCCTAATGGTTCAGGAAATACTCCTGTTAAAACTTACAGTGCTCAAAACACTTATACTGTAACACTTATCACAACTTCTGATATTGTATTCTGTAAAGACACAATTCGCAAAACAGTCATAGTTTTCCCTCAACCAAAACCTTCGTTTACTGTGGATATTCCAAGCCAGTGTCTGTTAGGAAATAAATTCAGATTCGATGCTGGTCAATCAACTATTGCATACGGATCTTATACCCGCTCTTGGAAATTTGGAGATAATATAAGCGATGGCGATGTGGATACAACTTCGCATTCTTTTCTTGTTGCCAATACGGCTTCAGGTGTAAACGCGAATTATAAAGTGATTCTGACTTTAGTTTCAGATCAGGGTTGTTCTGATACGGCAAACCGACTTGTTAAAGTTAACCCAATGCCAAAAGCAGATTTTATTGTAAATAAATATGCATCTTGTCTTGCAGGCAATTCATTTCAGTTTGGAGATAAATCTACAATTGCTAATTCCGGATCACTTAAACAAAATTGGGATCTTGGTGATGGCACCACTCAAAACACATCTAACTTTTTCCATTCATACCTTACAGACAGCACATTTAAAGTAACTCTGATCAGTTCCTCACTTGCCAATTGTAAGGATACAATCTCAAAAGACATTGTGGTATATCCAATGCCTCTGGCTTCATTTTCTGTAGATGATAGTGATCAGTGTTTAAACGGCAATATTTTCACATATACTAATACATCAACAATTAAATCGGGCAGTATCACACAAAACGACTGGAATCATGGTGACAATACTACTGCAAATACATTAAATTCAAGTCACAGTTATATTACTCCGAATACATTTAAGGTTACATTAATTGTTGCATCTAACAATTTATGTAAAGATACTGCAACTGCAATTGTAAATACACGCGCTATGCCTGTAGCTGATTTTACTGCATCTCCACGACAATCTTGTTTCGATGGACACAGTATTAAAACAGTAAATAAATCATCGATCAGTCAGGGTACAATTACTGGCTACACCTGGTCATGGGGAGATGGCATAGATTCATTTAACCAAAACCCACAGCCGTATAAATATGCTGCAGCAGGAAATTATAAAATTATATTAAAAGTAACCAGTGATTATGGTTGTGAGGATACTGCATCTGATTCTGTTTTTGTATACCCTAATCCATTTATAGGATTTACGGTTGACAGTGTTTGTTTGAAAGATTCATCATTATTTGTAAATACAACTACTGTTACGGGTGGCGTTATTTCAACACTTAAATGGTTTTTTGGTGATGGTAAGACATCAACTGTATCCGATCCGCATCATTATTACAGAAAGGCCGGTTCTTATGATGTGTGGCTGACAGTTGTAACAGATAAAGGATGTAAAGACACATTAAAATCCCCGGGTGCTGCTAAAGTAAATCCAAATCCAAAAGCAAGATTTACTTTCGAAAAGCTCCGGTCTTTTGAAAATGAAACAGACATTCAGTTTGTAGATTCATCATCAAAAGATGCAATAAGCTGGAATTGGGATTTTGGCAACGGAAATACTTCTACAGATCAGAATCCTTTACAATATTACACTGATACTTCTACTAAAGTAATTACACTGATAGTGGAAAACGGCTTTGGTTGCAGAGATACAACTGCGGAAGCAACTTATATTTATCCTGACGTAATATACTTTATGCCAAGTGCTTTTTCTCCAAATAATGACAATCTGAACGAGCGATTTAAACCAATTGGTCTGGCTTATGCTAAGGATTATAAATTCCTGATATTTGACAGATGGGGTAATATTATGTTCAAAACAAACAATCCAAAAGACTCATGGGATGGCATGTATATGGGAGAATTAGTGCCTCAGGATGTTTATTATTATCGTCTTGAGTTTGTTGGTGTAGACACCTACAGAAGATCTGAAAAAGGTTATATAATGATACTTCGATAGATCTGGATTTGTGATTTTTTGATTTTTTGATTTCTGATTAGGATTTGTTATATTCTTGGGGTGTTGCCCCAAGTTGAGATGTGGGAGGCCTTCAGCCTAGGGATTGTAAATCATAATCAATTATAGGGTCATGTAGAGACGCGTTTTAACGCGTCTCTTTTGTGTTGCAATTATAGGGGCACACGCCACCTCGGTGTAGAATATTCTTGGGGCGTTGCCCCAAGTTAAGATGTGGGAGGCCTTCAGCCTAGGGATTGTTAATCATAATGAA
>JACMRS010000320.1 GCA_014376345.1 Bacteroidia bacterium
TCTAAATCAATTCCTGAAAAACGTTTTATTGATGGTATAAAAGAAGGGCTGTTTCAATCGATGGAAAAACATTCCAACCTGGTTTTAATGGGGCAGGATATTGCAGAATATGGTGGTGCATTTAAAATTACTGAAGGTTTTGTAGAAGCATTTGGTAAGGAAAGAGTTCGCAATACACCCATTTGCGAAAGTGCTATTGTTGGTGTGGCGCTTGGGCTTTCTTTAGATGGATATAAAGGAATGATGGAAATGCAGTTCGCTGATTTTGCCACAGTTGGCTTTAATCAGATAATTAATAACCTGGCAAAAATTCATTATCGCTGGGGGCAAAATGCAGATGTGGTTATTCGTATGCCAACTGGCGGTGGTGTTGGAGCAGGCCCGTTTCACAGCCAAAGTAATGAAGCGTGGTTCGTACATACACCGGGTTTAAAAGTTGTTTATCCTTCCACACCTATGGATGCAAAAGGATTACTGATTGCAGCAATCAATGATCCTAATCCTGTACTATTCTTTGAGCACAAAGCTTTGTACAGAAGCATTAGCGGGCCGGTACCGGAAGAATATTATGAAATTGAAATAGGTAAAGCAAGATTGGTGCAAACCGGAGAAGAAGTGAGTATTATTACATATGGTGCAGGGGTTCATTGGGCAATACAATATGCAAACGACCATCCTTCAGTTTCTATTTATATTTTAGATTTGCGTACTTTATTACCATTAGATTATCATGCTATTGCAACAGCTGTAAAAGCTACAGGTAAGGTGCTGCTTTTACATGAGGATACATTAACAGGTGGTATTGGTGGAGAAATTGCTGCATGGATTGCTGAAAATTGTTTCGAACATTTGGATGCGCCTATAATGCGCTGCGGAAGTTTGGATACTCCGATTCCATTCAATATTGAATTAGAAAAAAACTTTATGGCCTACAGCAGGTTGCATGAATGCATAGAAAAGTTATCTGGTTACTAAAGTTATCTGTTTTGATTTAAGTAGATATTATTCAAGGATTTTATCACTCATCCTTTCCACTTTTATCGCCTACAAACCAATGCTCTTTATCTTTAAATAACACATTGAAAGTAGTAAGTGAACCATAACAACGAGTTATATATTGTTGAATATTTATTTTTTCTTCAGCGCTTAATTTTTTATGGCTGTTGATGTTTTGTTCAAGTACCCTAAGCCTGTCACGCAGCAAAACAATCTTATGAAAGAAGTCACCAATTGGAATTTCTTTTGGCTTCAAATTCTTATCTGCTGGTTGTAATAATAAAGTGCCGCCTGTCCATTTTTCACCCAACGGAACAACTTCATTTACATTACCCCACATTCGTAAAATTTTAAGTAAAGATTTTTCTGCCTCTGAAACAGTTTCTATTTCAACCGTACTATTTTCAGGTATTATTTCATCAAGATTATTATCTGTTTTATCAATTTCTTTTGTACCATGGTTTATAAAACTTATCAGGTAAACTGCATAACGCACGCCTATAATTACTCCTGGTCCAAATTGTGTATGCTGTAACCTTGTACCGATGCCTAAAGTTGTTTGTTCCATAAAAGCATTTTATAAAATGAATCTTCTTATTTAACTTCTTTTTTTTCTTCTTCTATTAACTTTTCTCTTTTAAATTTATAAGAAGAATTTAATATGTACTGATAAAAAGTAACAGTACTGCTAGTTTGGGTAAATTCAAAATCGGGTCTGTAGCTAACCATAAACTTTTCCAAGTTTTCACCTTCCAAATGAGTAATCCGCTTTACAGTACTTTTATTAAAACGATAATTAATATAATTTTCATGTTCTTGCTCCAAAACCCGTGTTTGCATATACTTCAGTCGCTTATTTCTTTTAAAACGAAATATATTAATAAATTCATCAAGGTCTAAACCCGCCCCACCACCGTATTCTGATCGCGTTGTTGATATCCCTGGTTTTTGAAAATTGAAGTATTTGGAGTATTCATTTCGGTTGGTTACAGAATCTTCTCTAAAGCTTTTGCTAAATACCCTAACCTCTTTTAAGGTCTTAAATTTTTCAGTCATGGAAACATGTAACGAAATATCAAAGTTTCCAATATCATCAATTTTCTTAACAGCAAATTTGGCGGTAGGTTTATTTAAATAAATAAAAGTAAGGGAATCTTTATCTGTAGCTACTATATTATAATGACCAGCAGAATCTGTTACAGTCATTATGCCTGTACTGCTTTTTATAACAACATTATTAATAGGTACTGTTTTGCTATTATCATATACAGTTCCACTAATAGTTAACTGTGCTGAAGATATTACTCCAAGTAATAATAATAATATAATTAAACAGTAAGTTTTTAGCTGATAGTACAAGTTGTAAGTAGTTGTATGCCGCAATATTACATCAACTATTTATGTTGAGGTAACACTTCAGCGGTTTTAACGGCAATTTTACTTTTTAAAACTTCTTCAATTACTGATGGATAGTGCATATGCTCAAGTGCATGAATTTTTTGTGCTACCAAACTTGCAGGATCACCTTCTGTAATTAAGCAGGTAGCTTGAAAAATGATATTTCCATGATCATATTGTTCATCTACATAATGTATAGTAATTCCACTTTCTTTTTCCCCCGCTAAAACTACCGCTTCATGTACAAAATTTCCATACATACCTTTCCCCCCATATTTCGGTAACAAAGCAGGGTGAATATTTATTATTTTGTTTGGATAGGCTTGTATTAAAGCAGTTGGCACTTTCCATAAAAAACCTGCCAGTACTATAAAATCTATTTTTCTTCTTTTTAATTCAGATACATAAGCATCATCATTAAAAA
>JACMRS010000031.1 GCA_014376345.1 Bacteroidia bacterium
AAAGGACAATTAACTATAGGAATCGAAAAGATATTAAACTCGTGGATTGCACCTACAGATGGGACTCCTGATTACTATCATTATGATGTAAACTCCAATATTAATGGGTTGCCAATAAATTATTCCCTTTTAAATACTCCATTGAAGGATTGCAAAAACTTTATAATCCCTAAAACCGGTAAGGCTCTCGTTGGAATGGCAATATGTAATTATAACAGTACTTCCGGTAAAAGATTTGTAAAATATCAGGAGTATATTCAAACCAGATTCCTTTCTGATTTACGGAAAAATGAAAAATACAGGATTTCTTTTTATGTTTTAAAGCACGACTGCACCTTCATGAGCGTTTCCGATATAGGTGCTTATATTTCTAAAGATCCGGTCAGGCAGTATTATCCAAATTCATTTGAATATCCTAACTGGTCAAGTTTTGAGCAAAATTATATTCCGCAAATTTTAAACTCTTCCGGTCCCCTTTCAGATACCCTGAACTGGCAATTGATAACAGGCACTTATAAAGCGAAAGGCGGTGAGCAGTGGATCACTTTAGGGCATTTTGATTTGCCCGGCGAGATGCGGTATGAAAGTGACAGTATTGTCCAGGGCAACTCAGTAGGCCATTATGCATATTATTTCCTTGATGATGTTTCTGCCTATCCTGTTGCAGGGATCATTGGTCCGGATACGGTTTGCCTGAATGAAAATGTCAGCTTATACACTAATTTAACCGGGTCTTATAAATGGTTTTTAAACGGAAAACTCATTTCAAATGACAGTAATTATAATTTTATAGCCAAAGTTAGCGGTATGTATTCTGTAAACAGCTCTAACGCATCTGACAGCCTTTACATTTATGTTAACCGCAGCGCTTTAACTACAATCGGACCTGATTCTTTTTTTTGCGAAAAGAGCAGTTTCATTCTTAAGGCTGACAGGCCGTTGTCATCTTTTACTTGGGAAGACGGCAGCAGTGATACCCAGAGGATAATAAAAAAACCGGGGTCTTATTCACTAACTTCGGTATCAGGTTCATGCAGTTTTTCAGATACTTTAGTGTTGCTTGAAATGCCCCTGGCAAAAAACATTTTGCTTCAAAATTCGGATTTTTGTGACACATCCGTACCATATTGTACGGTAAGTTTGTCTCCGGAATATAAATATCGCTGGTATGACAAGGACACTTCGTCTACAAAAACATTTATCAAAGAAGGCTGTTTTTCTGTTACTATAAAAACAGATGCAAATTGCATTTTGCAGGAAGATGTTTGTACCGGGAGCTTTTGTAAAGCCGTAATTAATGTTCCGAATGCTTTTGCACCTTCAGGCATCAATACTGTTTTTAAACCTGTGACGGAATATATAAAAACCATTTCATGGACCGTTTATAACCGCTGGGGAGAGAAAGTATTTTCAGCTGATAAAGTGGGAGAAGGCTGGGACGGAAAGATTAACGGAGAGATCTGTGAGCAAGGAATTTATATTTATACAGGTCATTATCGCGGAATAATTACGAATGCCACAGATATTAATTTTAAAGGTTCGGTTTTACTTTTGAGATAAAATTATTTCTTCAGACGGATAATAAAAAGGGTAACCCGAGTGGTAAATTATTCTTCTTCGGGATTGTGAACAGTTATAATAATTTCAGGTTCTTTTTTTTGATTGATTGAATATTTGCTTTTAAATATTTTGAAATTGAAAAGATTTAATGCGATACCAGCTGAAAATTTTAAGAATGGATTCCATTTAGAATTCTCGGTATTGTCATATTCTTTTCTGTAATAATTATGACTTGTTTGAAATGATTTCTCTAAATAAAACCAAACATCGAAATATCTGGATTTTGTCCCGATTCCACCAACAACTCTGGTAGCATCATACCGAGCGTCGTATCTGATGTTTTCTTGTTTTGGATAACCTGAATAGGACATTTTTAATATGTTAATTCCTCCTGTTAAGTAAATTGAAGAAGATATTAATTTATCCTTTTGAATTGAAAATAGATGATATTTAAGATTAAGATGTAGAGTTGATTTTGAATTTTCAAATATAAAATTGCTTGATATAGCTTTCGCACTTAGTTCGCCTGTAAATCTCCCAATTAAAGGTGTTTCAACATACAGACTTAAATATGAAATGAGATTTGTCTTTATTGTCAATGCCTTATAACAAGGATATTGGGCTGTTGCATAATTTCCTGTCGTTAAAAACCAAGCAATCAGAACAACTGCTTTGATATTTAATAAATGCTTACTCAATGATTTAAATTTTTTCATATTAATATCTGTTTTTAATTACCCGATCATTTCCCGGTAGGTTTTGTTGTACTTTTTCATATTTCTTACCGGTAGTGTTTATGTTAATCAGATTCAAAGAAAATGATACTGTTATAGCGAAAGGAGATGCAATCCATTTATTACTTTTTTTACTGCCTTTTTGAGTATAACTATTCTCTCTGGTTACCAGGTCTTGCTCAAATGAAATTCTGGATTCGAAAAATCTGAGTCTGATTCCGTATCCCCATGTAAACCTAAAAACATTATACTTCCCAATACCTTCAGCAGGGGATAATAAGCCTCCTCCGTAACTGTACATGTCACGTTTGAAGTCATTAAAACCAATTGTAAAATAATGTGCTTCCTTTGAGCGCTTCATTTCCAGCTCCATAAAATAAATTTTAACCTGTCCACGAATATTCCTGACGTGATTAGAGTTGAAAACTCCAATTTCAATATTCCTATAAGTACCTTCAACAGTAAATCTGCCTTTCAAAGGTGCTTCTAAACTAAGTCCATTAGTGCCTATTTTGAAGCTAACCCTTTTGTAAATATAAGGCTGGGCTTCAACTACAAAAAAGCTGAATATCAGACAGAAAAATACAAGGCATGGTTTACTTTTCATAACTACTAATACAATTTTTAAAGCAGTATCCCCCGAAAATTTTTAAATTTTAATTATTTCCGTTGTTTGTATAAAGTTCCCGTTCATAAAAATTAGAATGTAATAGAAACAACATCCTGAAAAATTACTTAATTTGCATAATAACTACCGGGTATCAAGTTCAACAATTAATGAAAAGCACTATAAAAATAATATCAACTGTCTTTTTAGCAGGAGTCTTTTCACTTTCTCAAGGTCAAAATTTACAACCTTGTGGTCATGATCTTGTAATTAAGAAAATTGAAGAAAACAACCCCGCTTACCGCACAAACCGTGATATCTGGTATAATACTGCCCTGCAATTGTTTGATAAAAACAGCGCACAAAGACGAATTAACCGCGACACTTTGTTTTATACAATTCCTGTTGTCTTTCATGTTATTTACAATAATGCCCAGGAAAATCTTGCCGATCCTTATATTATTAGTCAGCTTGCAACTTTAAATGCCTGTTTCCGCCGACTGAATTCAGACACTACGAAAACAAGAAGCCGGTTTATGCCTGTTGCTTCAGATACACGCATCCAGTTTGTTTTAGCTTCTACTGATCCTTCTGGTAATCCTACTAATGGCATTACCCGAACTCAGACTTCAGTAACCGAATGGGGGAATATTCAGCAATTGAATGACAATATGAAGTTTACTTCAAAAGGTGGTCAGGATGGATGGGATCCTTCGAAATATATGAATATTTGGATTTGCGATTTGAGAGATCCGACTTATGGCGAGGTTTTATACGGATTTGCATATCCGCCTGATGGCGCTCCAAACTGGCAAAACAGCACGCAACCTGTTAATTCGCCATTTTCCGGAGTTGTATTACATTATAAAATTGTAGGGATCAACAATCCTTTGGCCAATTCAAATTATAAACAAGGTAAAACGGCTGTACATGAAGTGGGTCATTACCTGGGTTTAAGACATATTTGGGGTGATGGCACCGGTCAATCCGGCTTTAATAATTGTGCGCAATCTGATGGAATTGACGACACGCCTTTTTCTTCATCACCAACAGGATTGTGTGATACCATGAAAAACAGTTGTATTGAACAGGCTAATGACCAGCCTGATATGATCGAAAATTATATGGACTATTCTCCCAATACTTGCCAGAATATGTATACAAGAAAACAGTCTGTTATTATGCAATACGTGCTTAACAGGTTCCGGACAGACCTTTCTACCAGAACAATTGCAATTGATACGGTTTCAGATAAAGAAGGTCCGGCAGCTATTACGATGTTCCCAAATCCATTCAGAAACAGCTTTAACATTAGTGTTTTAAATGCTAAAGGTTCAAAATTCTACTGTGATATTTATGATATGCTTGGCAGGAAAACTAAAAAAACCATTGAAATACAGACTGATATTGACTATCCTGTTAATACAGAATACCTTGCTGAAGGGTTTTATGTTGTTGAAATATTCAATGAGGGCAGATCGGAAATGGTGAGAATGAAGATTATTAAGCAATAATCTCGGGTTTCATTTTCTTATGGATCAAACTTATAAAGTTAATTCTCAGTTTATTAAAATAATATTTTAAGTTAAAAAATTATCTCCCATTGGGCAGGTAGATAGTTTTTTATTTGAAGATAGTTTGAATTTCTTTTAAGAAAGCAAACTGATTTATGGCTTATAACACATAAAAAAAGGCCTGTTCGATAGAACAGGGCTTCAGTGAAGATGGTTTCAAATACTATTATGCTCTTTTAACATTGATTGCATTTAATCCTTTTTTGCCATCCTGGATGTCGAAAGTAACAGAATCATTTTCTCTTACTTTTAAACCGCCTAAACCAGTGATGTGAACAAAAATGTCTTGTCCGTTTTCCTCGTCAGTAATAAATCCAAAACCTTTAGATTCATTAAAAAATTTGACTGTACCTTTTTTCATTTTAAATTTTATAATATATGTTGCGTCAAAAGTACAAAATATTTTTAAATAATTTATCAACCGTAAATAAAAAAAAGCCTTCCTGTTAGGGAAAGCTTTTTTTTATTGATATTTTAAGTTTTAATCTACTATCATTTTTTTGGTAACCGACTGATTACCTGCTCTGATTGTGTAGAAATAAACGCCTGAAGACAATCCTTCAGCATTGATTTTCAAAACCTGGTTGCCTTTTTGAAGCTCTCCAAAATTTTCAGAACTGATAACCTGTCCCATAATATTGGTGATTTGCATGCTTAAATCTGTGTTCTGTGTAAGCCAAATCAGAACTTCTGAATTGTTAATGAATGGATTTGGCTTGTTTTGAGATACTACAAAAATACTGGCTTCTGTAATTTCTTCAACACTGGTTCCACCCTGACCAAGACTTCCGCTGATGATTTCCTGAATAGGAACAGCAACGTAAAAAATATCATTGCCATTATCAGGAATAGGGTGGTTAGAAGCTGTTTTGTCGTTGTTTTGTAAATTAGTACCGGCTATTTCATCCGATTGGAATGTGAAATTAAGAATTCCGTTAATAATGCGTCTGTTTACAGAAGCAAATTCGTCTTCAAACTGGTCTCTTTGAGTTACGTTTTGTGGTTTGCCCCATGTTGAACCGTTGTCAGTTGTAAAAGCAACGCAAATGTCTCTCAGGTTCAAACCTGATGCATCTTTGTTTTCACCATTAGGCTGATCTTCCATAGGAAGTGAGAATGTTACAAAGATATTACCCTTGTCATCAAGAGAAATGTTAGGCATGTGAAGTAAAGAAGTATTCCCTAGTCTTGCAACACTTGTAAGTCCATTTGGTATTGTACCGCCGTTTAATGCATTAAAAGTTCCCCTGTCAACAGTAAACAAAGTGTCGCTGTTGAAATCAAAATCAAGTGAATTAGCAACTATTTTTTGTTGTTTGCTGCTGTCATTCCAGTAAACCAGAGCTGCAGTAGCAGGGAAAAAGTTAAAAGAAGTGGTAGTATCAAGTTTTAGAACTCTTGAAAGTCCCCAGCATGCATGAAGATTTCCTCTTGCATCAATAGCTATATCAACTGTTCCATCGCTACAAATTGGCGTATCAAGCATTAATTTTTGCTTTCTGAAAGGAGCATATTTGAATGAATCAGCGATAATTTTGGTAAATGTTGTACCGTTATTTGTAGATTTCCAAACGCTGACATCTTCTAAAAGATCGCCGGTAATGATTGCAACTATTGAATCACGAACATCGATAGAATACTGATCACCACCGCCACTATTAATTCTTGAAGAATCATAACCCGGAAGTAATATATGCTGAATGTCCCAGGTTACACCACCGTCCATAGAACGAGAATAAACCATAGGTGCAAAAACACCATTGATAGTTGGCGCTCTTGGCTCCCCGGCTTCTGCTGAATCAGCATAAGAATAAATCAGGTGAATGATATCGCCGTTATTAGCTGCTCTTCCCCAGATTGGTCTGCGCTTTGTTTCCTGTAAAACAGGTGCACTTGTAGTCCATGTACTGCTGCCAAGGGAAGAGTTTTTAGCCATTATAAATCCGCCATTTACAGATTCATGTGCAATTGTATATTCCTGACCATTAGCTAACATTCCTACAGAAGGCCAACCTGTGCGAGAATTTTCAATTCTTGATGTTGGTGTTTTTGCAGGAAACCATGTGGTATTATTATAAAAATTATAACCTGTACCTCTGTTAGTAAAAGCGTCATCATTTGCTGTTGTCCATACTGCTGATATTGTTCCGTCAGCATGCACCAGGATGCGTCTGCCCATAGATGCATTAGTCTGAAGGTCGTATCTTGTATTGCCTATTTTGACAAAATTATAAGGAATAATTCCTCTTGAACTTTTTCTTTCAGCTTTAGGTGCCCCGCTTTTGTTGTCTGTCGGTGCGTTGTCTGAAGCAACTTCTGATGAAGCAGGTAAAGAAATTTCTGATGAAGGCACATTAGTTTGCGCATAAGTAATAAATGGCGCTGCTAACAATCCTAAAATTAGTAATGATTTTTTCATTTAAAGTGAATTTTTTTAATTAGGTTGTAAAATTAACAAAAAAATAAGATTAAGCAAACCTATATTGATAAAAAAGGCCACAATTAACAAGAGGAATGAATTAAGAACTAACGGTTAAGAATTGAAAATTCTAACAACCATTTCAATCATTAACTGTCCTTGATCTGTGCCGGTATCGTTGAAACCTTTGCTTTTTAGATCATAAAATTTAAGAAGTCCGAAAATCTTTTCAATTGATGCGGGTGAATAATTACTTGATGCCTGAGCATAATCATCAAGGAAATATTCGTTTACACCCAATGCCAAAGCTATTTCTTTCTTACTTTTAGTGCGCATACTTTGATAAGAATAAATCTTGCTGTAATAGCTGTAAAGACTGGAAATTATAAGAATAAGGGGATTGTTTTTCGGATTTGTAGCGAAATAATTTACAATTTGAATAGCTTTATTAAACTGTTTTGATCCTAATGCTTTCTGAAGTTCGAAAATGTTAAATTCTTTACTGATTCCAATATTTTCTTCAATGTGGGTAAAATTGATAGATTTCACATCCGGTTTGAGATTCAGAACCATTTTATCAATTTCATTAGTAATTTTAGCCAGATCATTTCCAAGATATTCAATTATAAGTTGTCTGGCTTTATGATCAATGCTATATCCTTTAGAACTGAAATATTTTTCAACAATTGGGCCTATTTCATAATCTCTAAGCTTATCGCAGGTAATGCTCTCATATTTAGAAAACAGTTTGCCTGTTTTTTTTCTGCGGTCAATTTTTTTCCCTCTGTAACAAATTACGAGAACCGTAGATTTCATTGGGTTTTCGAGGTAGCTTTCCAACTGTTCAATGTCAGACAGGTTTTGTGCTTCCCTAACAATTATAAGCTGTCTTTCCGCCATCATTGGATAACGGCGGGCAGCCATAATCAAATCAAGACATTTAGTTTCTTTCCCGTAAGTGATTATCTGGTTAAAACTTTTCTCTTCAGGTTTTAGAGCTTTTTCTTCTATTTCGTGGGAAAGAGCATCTATAAAATAAGTTTCTTCGCCTTCAAGCAGGTACACAGGTGAAAACTTCCCTTTCGAAATGTCGGAAAGGATTTGTTCATATTTTATAACTGCGGCATTTGCCATTAATCTAAGCTATTGTTTAAATAATTTGTAATATTGCGGTGTGCAAAGGCTAAATTTTCAGCAATATCAATTCAGCATCGAAAACCGCCTGCAAAAAAAGGTAATTTTTGACAATATCAGGAAAAAATTTGTCCCACTTACACCCGAAGAATGGGTAAGGCAGCATGTAGTGTCATTTCTGACAGTTGAAAAACATTTTCCAGCCGGACTTTTAAGCCTTGAAAGACAGCTTATTTTAAATGGACTGAATAAAAGAACTGATATAGTTGCATATAATAAGCTGGCCGAACCGGTTTTAATTGTAGAATGTAAAGCACCTGAAGTGCCGGTAACTAAAAAAGTTTTTGAACAGATTGCCCGGTATAACCTTAAATTAAAAGTTCCCTTTTTGATGGTTAGCAACGGAATTAACCATTATTATTGTTTTGCTGACTGGAAAAACAATAAAATTAATTTTATTGAAAGTTTGCCACCTTTTAATGAAATTGAAAATACAGTTGTAGTTGAAAATTAGATTTTAGAATATGTCATTGATCATAATTATAGTATTTGTTTTAGGGTATGCGGCAATCGCATTTGAACACCCTTTAAAGTTGAATAAAACCGCACCGGCTTTGGTTACAGGTGTACTTTGCTGGACTGTTTATGCAATGTCCGGTGCTGAACACGCCGAAGTGAGCTCTGAACTTTCTCACCATTTAAGTGGAATATCTGAAATATTGTTTTTCCTTCTCGGTGCTATGACCATTGTCGAACTTATTGATGCTCATGAAGGATTTACAGTTATTACAGGCAGAATAAAAACCACTGATCCTGTAAAACTGATGTGGATTATTTGTCTGATTGCTTTCGTATTGGCCGCAGTGCTTGATAATCTTGCTGCATCAATTGTTGCAGTAACTCTAAGTCGTAAACTGATAACAAATACGGATCTCAGAAAATATTATGCCGGTATGATTATTATAGCTGCCAATGCAGGTGGTCTTTGGTCGCCGATCGGCTCTGTTACTACAACCATGCTTTGGATAGGAGAGAGGATTACTGCTCAGGCAGCTATAACTACCCTTATTTTACCGGGTATTATCAATCTTTTAGTGCCACTTATGATTATGCAGGTTGTATTGAAGAGAAAACTTAAAAAACATTTTGCCGGAATGACAGTTACCGAAGATATTAGTAATGCATCAACCGAACGTGGAAGCGCTTTAATGTTTTATATAGGTATTGGCGCTTTGCTTTTAGTGCCTGTATTTAAAACAATAACGCATCTGCCACCTTATTCAGGAATGTTATTAAGTCTTGGACTGGTTTGGTTTTTTTCTGAAATTATTCATAAGGATAAAGATGAAGAGGAGAAAAAACCACTGTCAGTTTCTTCAGCTTTAAGCAGAATCGACACCTCAAGTGTACTTTTCTTTTTAGGGATATTAATTGCAATTGCTGCCCTTGAATCTACCGGAATGCTGAAAGCTACTGCTGTTGGTTTAGATAAATTTGTTGGAAATCTGGATGTAATTGCAATAATTATCGGGCTGGCATCGGCAATTGTAGACAACGTGCCATTGGTGGCAGCCTCCATGGGAATGTATGATATTAATACTTTTCCTATAGATGATAAATTATGGGGATTTTTAGCATATACCGCCGGAACAGGTGGCAGTGTACTGATAATTGGTTCTGCAGCAGGAGTGGCAGTGATGGGTATGGAGAAACTGGATTTTATATGGTTTATGAAAAAAATTAGTCTGCTTGCTCTTTTAGGTTTTTTTGCAGGGAGTGCAGTATATTTGTTGCTATATCCACTGTTGCATAATTAGGATATAAAACTAAAACACACTAAACACACAAAAATGAAACACACTAAAATTTTTATCGCTGTTATTTTTATAACGGCATTTCAGCAAAATGGTTTTTCCCAGGCAAAAGATTATAAATTACTGAAATTTGATTTTTCATTAGGAGCTGCATTTCCTGCTAAGCAAGGAATTGGTTTTGTAACTGCATTTGAGCCAAAGGTTAATATTTCTAATAAATTTGCGGTAGGTTTAAAAGCTGAAGTTGCTTTGATGGCCAGAGGAGCATCATTTAATCAGAATGGCGGATCATTAAATGTTGTCACAAATTTCATGGTTCAGCCAACTGTAGATTTTTACATAACGAAATTAATTTTCAGACCCTTTGTTGGAATAGGCGCAGGTGTTTATAATTTTGGAAGTAATGAAAATACGACTGCGGATTCAAAGCAAAGTGATTTTGAAAAAGTTTCACTTTTTGGAATTTGTCCGCGTGTTGGTTTTGAAGTATGGCATTTCAGAGTTTCCGGTGAATATAATATTGTTCCAAAAACAGGTGTGGTAGATAATAACTATGCTTCAGTTAAGCTTGGTTTCTTTTTTGGAGGCGGAAAGAAGTAGTTGGGGAATTTCTGATTTGAGGATTTCTGATTTGAGATTTGTGATTTGAGATTTTGTCATTTTGAGCGTAATTTCATTTTGTGGTATTCCGCATTAATTAAATGAAGTGAAGAATCTCACATGCAGTCATCAGATTTATCAGTTGGTCATTTTGA
>JACMRS010000321.1 GCA_014376345.1 Bacteroidia bacterium
CACTGCCGTCAGACCGCTTTTTTCCAGGCGGTCCGACGGCTTGTTTAATCAATCCCTCCAATAATTTTTACTTAAGTTGACGGCAATGGTGTGCCACAGACCAACGTGAGGCATTAGACATCACGCAATTAAAAGTCTCTGATATGGGTACAGTAAAGCTAATTTCCCCAAAAATATTGTAATTTTTCTATTAAAATAGAAGCTTTGTATATCGAAAATCCTCCGATTTTTCAGAAGATTTATCCTTTTTTACCTTCCATTTTGTAATTCCTAAGACGGAATATAGGCGGAACATACCCGTAATACAGGCGGAATATACCCGGAGCTGAGTCCTGTGAGGTAGTATAATAAAAGCTTTTGTGTATGTAGCTTTTTGCCGTTGTTGGATGAAGCTTTTCGTTTCGGTATGTAACCAGAAATTAAATAATATTCACTTCAGGTTCCAGTTCAATTCCGAATAATTCCTGCACACTTTTTCGTACATCCAGAGAAAGCTGAATAATGTCCTCGCCTGTAGCTCCACCATAATTGATCAATACAAGTGCCTGCATTTTATGTACGCCTGCATGGCCTACTACTTTACCTTTCCAGCCGCTTTGTTCAATCAGCCAACCGGCAGGAACTTTTACCATGCCGGGCTTAACCCCCGCGAAGGATGGAATATCAGGATGTGTTGCTTTCAATTCGTTGAATTGTTCTTCAGGTATTTCCGGATTCTTGAAGAAACTTCCAGCATTGCCCATTACTGCCGGATTGGGTAGTTTGCTTTTTCTGATTTGTATGACGGCATTGCTGACATCCCTTAGGGTGGGAGCGGTGATATTTTTTTCTGTTAGTACTTCCTGAATTGCCCCGTATGAAGTATTTATTACGGCATGTTTTTTTAGCTTAAACACGACGTACGTGATAACATATTTCCCTTTTACTACTTTTTTAAATATACTGTCCCGGTATCCGAATGCGCAATCTTCAGTAAGAAATCGTTTTTTCAGAAGGGATTCTATCTCTATGGTTTGTACCGAAGCGATTGTGTTTTTGACTTCCGCTCCATAAGCTCCGATATTCTGAATAGGAGAGGCACCGACAGTCCCAGGTATTAAAGATAAATTTTCCAATCCTGCCCAGCCTTTGCTAACACAGAAAAGTACAAATTCATGCCATGATTCACCGGCGCCGCATTTCACCAGTACAGTATCATTATCTTCGGATAAAATCTCTGTTCCTTTTATCTCATTTTTTAAAATAACACCTTCAAAGTCTTTGGTAAATAGTAAATTACTTCCACCTCCTAGGATTAACAAAGGCATATTAAGTTCTTTGGCAGCAGGCAGTAAATTTGTCAGCTCTTTCTCAGATTTGAATATGGCAAATGCTTTGGCAGATACTGCTATAGAAAAAGTATTGTATTTTTTTAAGTTTTTATCGAATTCAAACTCTGGTTTCATGTGGTTGTATTCTAAATTCTAATGGAGTGACAAACATCTGCAATAAGTTTGGTTCGTTCAAGATGTTTTTACAATTCGCTTATTTTTCTAAAAAATGTGGTTTTTTGGTCAAATAGTGGGTGATTTTATTTATAACTATTCTAAATTGTTATGTGAATAGATTTTGAAAATTCATAAAAATAAGGGTATCAATATTTTGCATTATTGCTAACGTCATAATGTCGCTATATTGTATTTAGAGGCAGAAAAAATGTTTGAATAATCGAATTGGCATGATAGATTTGTAGGACTTTTAGGGAAAGTATGGCCAAAATTTCGGAGAAAACAGTGTTAAACATGTCCAGATCAACTATTCTGAGGAGAATTTCGAGATCGATCCTTACATTATTCGCAATCACTTTTGTATTTGTAACTACCTCATATGCAGATAGTACAGCTACAGTAGCAGCAAAACCTGCGGGTGATGCCGGTGCGATTAAGCATGGTGAAGAATTATTCAAAGCGAATTGTAAATCCTGCCACAAAATCGATAAAGATGCGGTCGGTCCTGCTTTAAGAGGTATTAAGACACGCAGAAAACCTGAATGGATTCACTCTTGGGTAAAAAACAATGCCGTTTTCAGAGCTTCAGGAGATAAAGACGCAATTGCGATTTATGAAAAGTTCAATAAGTCTGAAATGACGGCTTTTCCTACGTTTACCAATGAAGACATTGACGCAATTGTGGATTATGTTGAATGGGCACCTGTTGGTGGGTTTAAACCTCCATCAGATTCAACTACTGTAAATCAGCCTCCGGGAGGTGGTGGTGGCGGAAAATACGACACTGTCATTTTATCCCTTGTAATCGTTGTTCTGATTCTGGTATTGGTTTCAATGCTTGTATTCTTAAGTGTGATCAAGCGTTACCTGAAAGACAAAGAAGACAAACTTAGTACGGAAGATAAGGAATTAGTAGAACAGAAATTTGACATCAAGGCTTTTGTTAAGAGCAAAGGATTTATAACGATTGTAGTGCTTGCATTCATCATGATTACAGTTAGAACATGCTGGTTGGGCGCACTTTCAATAGGTGTTGAACAAAACTATCAGCCGGTACAGCCAATTCATTTCTCTCACAAATTACACGCAGGTGACAATAAGATCAACTGTAACTATTGCCACACCGGTGTTTATAAAGGCAAACAGTCGAACATACCATCTTTAAACATTTGTATGAA
>JACMRS010000322.1 GCA_014376345.1 Bacteroidia bacterium
AATGATTTTTGGAAATGTATAGCTGTCAGAACGCAAATAATTGCAGAATAGTATATTTACAGTTACATAATTATACACTTTTTATATTTCATCTTATATTTAATTCTATTATGCCTTGCTGAGCTGCAGGTTTTGAGATAATTAACTAGATATTCTTTATCCAAGGCTGAAGGCCTCTCACATCTCAACTTGGGGCAACTCCCCAAGACATGCATGAATGACCGAATTGGACTACCGGTGGACACACTGCCGTGTGCCCCTACAATTGATATCATTCTCCAAAAAAAAGACGCGTTAAAACGCGTCTCTACGTACCTTATAATTGATCGTGATTTACTATCCCCTAGGCTGAAGGCCTCTCACATCTCAACTTGGGGCACCACCCCAAGAGCACATGCATGCATGGCTCAAATCTTAAATCAGAAATCTAAAATTCAGAAATCAGCAATTTTTTCTCAATCCTATTTTACTTCCACCGTTATGGTTTTACTCATAGCTTCGCCGTAAGATACGTGGCTGCCGTTTGCAAATTGCATTGTTAAGGTGTGCTTGCCCGGTGTAAGATTGATTGTATCCTCAAGCTGACCTTTTCCATAATGAATTGAAACATCACTCATAGGAACAGCATAACCTTCTTCTACAAATGTTCCGTCTATAATTAAATGGTGGTGCCCTTTGTCTTCGGTAATTACACCTGCAGGTTCAACCGTCATCCCTTTTACTCCGAATTTTACTAACAAAGGACTTTTAACAACATCACCATCTTTCAGGTTTTCAAAATAAACTTCCTGACCTGGTTTTACAGGTTGAATAGCTATTTTAACTTTTTCGTTTTGAGTATGATCAGCGGGCATATTCATATTGTTCATTGAATCTGCGCTTGTTTCTGCCTGTTCATGGTTGCCCGCACATGAAGCCAATAAGGCTAAAGCTGGGATAAAAAATAACTTTTTCATTTTTTTGATTGTTTTAAATTAAAAATATCTTTCAAAGATACCTGAAAGCATGGCTCGTGTCAATGGTTTTACATGAAATTCTGAAACACCTTCAATTTCACTTGCTTTCTTACTATCTTCAGGATTTGAAGAAGTAGAAAGTAATATAACAATTGTTTTAGATCTGGAAGGATGTCCCTGGTTTCTGTATGTTTCCATAAATTCCCATCCATTCATTCGTGGCATATTGATATCAAGTAAAATTAATTCTGGTGCTTCACATTCATTTAGCAATTCTAAAGCTTCATGACCATTTTCTGCTACTCTTATTTTTTCAGTTGCATTGTTTTCTTGAAGTATCAGTTCGTGATACCTATTGTCAGCTTCATTGTCATCTATAAGCATGACGCACTTTAATTTATAATTCATTTTATGTGTTTGCTTATTGTAAAATTAAAGTTACTACCTTCACCAAGTTGTGATTCAACTTTCATTAATCCTTTATGGGCCTCAATTATTTTTTTGCAATGTGCCAGTCCGATACCTGTTCCGGCATATTCTTTTTGACTGTGCAGTTTTTGAAATATTACAAAAATTCTTTCACGATATTGCTCTTCAATACCAATACCATTGTCTCTGACACAGAATTCCCAATCAGTTTCTGTTTCCTTACAAGAAATATTAACTTTTAAAGGTTCTGTTTTTTTTCTGAATTTTATAGCATTGCTAATAAGGTTTTGAAACACTAGTTTAATTTCTGTACTAGCATAGATTTCAGGTAGTTTTTCAATAACTATTTTTGAATTACTTTCACTAATAGAAACTGCCATATCAGCAGCAACTTCCTGTAACAATATATTGCAATCAATATCAGACAGTTTCAAATTATGTCCGATTCTAGAATAATCTAATAGATCTCTGATAAGTGTCTGCATTCTGCTGGTTGCTTTCAAAATATATCCTAAATATTCATCAGCATTTTCGTCTAGCTGTCCTTTGTATTTCCTTTGAAAAAGATCCGTAAAGTTAGAAATAGTGCGCAGTGGTTCCTGCAAGTCATGTGATGCAATATGCGCATACTGACCTAATTCTTTATTAGAGCGAATCAATTGACCGGTCATCTGGTTTACAGCAATTGCAAGCTGACCAATTTCATCTTTCGAAAGTACTTTTGCTCTTACACTCATGTCGCCTTTAGCAATTTTTGCAGTTGCTTTATTAATTTCAGAAAGCCCCTTGGTAATGCCTCTGCTAACGATAATTGTCATAACTAGTCCGGTTATTTCTGCGGTCAGAGCGACAGAAAACAATATTTTAAGTATTAGGTTTTCAAGCCATCTTGCACCTTCTCCAAGGGTGTAAGAAAATCCATCTTCTATAATTGTTAATTGTTCATTTAAAGGATCAATACTGGTAATTAAAGCAGTAAGTTTAGCTTCATTGGGTGCCGGTGAATTTATTTCATGGTGAATTTTGATACCAAGTTCCATAACCTGAGTAATCAAGGTATCGCCTTTAGCCCAAAAGTTTATCGCTTTTTTAAGATGGGGTTCTTCATAAAAGCGCTGTACCAAAGTAATCATTCCATCAATATCATGATCATTAATACGCCCTTGACGGAATCCCTGCTTGGCAATTTCTAAATCCGGATTTGCTTTAAGAAGCTCCATCCTTGTAATATGGTCACCATAAGGCACTGACATAAACTTCAGATACTGTTTATAATCAGCTTCGTTGCGGGTTCTATGGTATTTTGTTAACTGGTAAACAGCATCTTTCTGAGCTTTACTCAAAAGACCTTCAGCACCAACAGATGCTCGAACAGAAGAAAGAATATGAATAGAAAACCAAAGTGTTAAAAGTTCAATAATAATAAGAACAGACATTGCACCAACAATGACATAAAGCTTTTTAGCAATCGAAACATTTCTGAATTTACTCATCCTAAAAATCTTTTCATTCAATATTGGCGGCTACACTCTTTATACGATGAACTTTGAGTTGTGGTTTATACGCTACAAAAATATTCTTTTAATTATTATTAGTTCGTTAAGTTATTCACATGGGGTAACCCTTGCGGTTACCCATTTCAAAAAACAAAAAAAAAGCCCTGTTTGCACAGAGCTTTTCTTTGGGTGGATGATGGGGATCGAACCCACGACCTTCGGTAACACAAACCGACGCTCTAACCGACTGAGCTACAACCACCGTTTTTTACGAAGTGCAAAAATAAGCCATTTTTTCAATTTCGCAAGCCTCATTATATTTTTAGGTCTTCTTTACCAATTATTTAAACTTATTTTGCACCTGTGGCAACTAAAAGCGTTATCTCAACTTTTGCATCCAGAGTGCTTGTTGCACTTATTGGACTAACCACTGTTGTTATAACTTCGCGTTTTCTTGGTGCAGAAGGAAGGGGAGAAGTAAGCGTGATAACTTCGTCTATTGCACTTATACTTGTATTTTGTGAGTTTGTTGGAGGCAGCGCTCTTATCAATCTTTCTTACCGTCGAAGTCAGAAGCACTTGCTTTATACTGCCGTTTTATGGTCGCTGCTTATTTGTGCAATTGCTGCTGCTGTTATTATTCCGTTACAACTTGTGCCTTCACAATATGCAAAACACCTTCCTGTTCTTGCTTTTATGTTTTCGTTGGTTACAATTAGCAATGCACTGTTAATGGGTCGCAGAGAAGTTAAAGCCAGAAACTTGCTTTCTGTATTACAACCTTTTATAGTGTTGGCCACTGCTTACTTTTATTTCAAGTTTCAACATTGTACCGATCCTTTTAGCTATATCAAAGCGCTTTACGCGGGATTAACAGTTTCAATTGTCTTTGCTGTCGCAGTAAATTACCGTAAACTGAGCAATACTGAAAACTCACAGTTTCATTTCGACCTGCATATTTTCAATTCCGGTTTTCTGGCACAAGCCGGACATTTTATTCAGTTTCTTAATTACAGACTCAGCTTTTTTGTAATTGCAGCTTTTGTTGGTGAAAGTTCACTTGGAGTGTATAACAATGCCATAACCATAGCTGAAGCTTTGTGGATTTTTGGTCACAGTCTGGGACAGATGCAGCACATTCAGATTCTCAATAACAAACAGCCCGGTTTCGATAAAAAAGTAACTTTAAGGTATCTCCATCTATGTGTTTTTATTACATTGATAATGCTGACAGTAGTATTGCTTTTACCCACTAATTTCTGGACAGGGTTATTCGGTAATGATTTTGATTATATGCGCAAGGCATTGCTGCTGCTTTCACCTGCTGTAATGTTTTTCAGTGTCAGTGTTATTCTCAATCATTATCTGCATGCTAAAGACAGGTTTAAATCTATTATTGCCATCAATTCAACAGGATTAATTGC
>JACMRS010000032.1 GCA_014376345.1 Bacteroidia bacterium
CCAATAAAGGATATACACTTCCCGGAACAGATTATTCTGCTGTACTTCCTACTGCAAGCACAAATGCAATTTTGACATTTAAGCCATTAGCTAAATATGAAGACAGTACAATTACAGTTTATTTAACATTATCTGATCTGGGACCTAATTTTTGCGATACTCTAATCAAACGTGTAATTTATGTTGCAGCAACACCGGTTGCAAATTTCAAATTCCCTCAGCCAATTTGCGACGGAACACCTGTTCTTTTTGAAAACACTTCAAAAATTGCAAAAGGTGATATGACATATAAATGGTACTTTGGAGACGGAGACAGCAGCGAAAATGTAAATCCTGTTCATACTTTCAAAACTTATGGAAGTTACCAGACAAGATTGTCAGCAACCAGTATTAAATTTGGAATTATAACAGATACAATCATAACAGTAGATATTTCTGAGATTCCGAGTGCTTCATTTAAATCAATTAATGCCTGCGAAGGAACAGCAGTTAAATTTATTAATCAAACTACAGTTTCTAGCGGTACTCTAACTTATGATTGGAATTTTGGAGATGCTTCAACTCATTTAACTACTCAGAATCCGACCCACCTATACAGTGCAGCAGGAGGATATAAAGTTACATTAACAGCAACAACAAATGGTTGCTCAAATGCAGTTTCTAAAAATGTGTATGAGTTTGCAAAACCGAAACCTGATTTTGTAGTTCCTGTTTCAAGTGTTTGCGCAAGCACTCCTGTTACATTCCCAAATAATTCTACTATTGCTCTTGGTGAAGCCGGAGCATACTGGCAGTTTGGTGATGGTAATAATTCTACTTCAAGAGTTGGACTTAATAATTATAAAACAGATGGAACATTTACTGTAAAACTTAAAATGGTATCTGAGTTCGGTTGTACTGACTCAATAAACAAGCAGGTTATTATCAAAGCAGCACCGGTTGCTTCTTTCAATAACAGCGCTCCTTGTAGTGTAGATCCTACAGTATTTATTAATACTACAACTTTTAAACCAGGCCTTCAGCCAAGCTATACCTGGACATTCAGTGATGGTGGTACTGCTAATACAACCAATGTAAGTCATTCATGGGCTAATGTTGGACCTAAAAATATCAAATTAAGAGCACTTCAACCCAATGGTTGTGAAAGCACTATTGAAAAGAATATTGTCGTAGCAGTTCAGCCGAATGCAGCATTTACAGTAGCAGATATCTGCAGCGGTAAAGAAGCAGTGTTTCAAAATCAGACTACAGTTTCAGAAGGTAATCTTAATTATACCTGGGATTTTGGAGATGGCAGTCCGGTAAGCAATATCAGCGATCCACTTCATATGTATACTGTAGGTGCATCACAAACATTTAATGTATTACTAGTTACAAATGCTGGTGGCATTTGTGTAGATTCTGCACGCAGCGTTGTTACAGTAAGCGAAGCTCCGGTATGTGATTTCACTACAAAAATAGAATGGGCATTCGGACACAGAACGATTAAATTTACACCAACCAACAGTTCATATACAAGCTATAGCTGGACATTTGGAGAAGGTGGAACATCATCATCAGCATCACCTTTATACAGTTATTTTTATGATGGCAACTTCAAAGTTAAAATGACTGCTAAAAATGCAGCAGGATGTGATTGCAGCAAAGAAATAAAAGTACCTGTTTTTGCAAATACAGACATCAAAGAAATCGGCGAAGGTGTGAATATTGAAGTGTTCCCTAACCCGAACTCGGGTTTATTCACTATTGTAACTGATGGTTCAGATAATGATATTGTAGAAATTGAAATCTTCAATACAATCGGGGAAAAAGTATATACCGGAAATGTAAACGGCAATGCAGCAGACGTTGATTTGGGAGACGCAGCAAAAGGTATTTACATTATTAAAGTAAAAACCAAAGGCAAAACTTCAACTCGCAAAGTAAGCATCAATTAAAAACTAACAATTGTAGAATAATATTCTGCATATATTTTCAAAACAGTCTCGGCTTTGCCGAGACTGTTTTTATTTTAGCCTATTTTTGCACAGTGAATTATCTCTCGGTTGAAAATCTCTCCAAGTCTTATGGCCCTAAAGTATTGTTTGACAATATTGTTTTCGGAATAAGCCAGTTTCAAAAAGTTGCACTTGTTGCACAAAATGGTGTTGGTAAAACAACGCTTCTTAATATTCTTGCAGGGCTGGATATACCTGACAGTGGTGAAGTGGTTGTAAGAAAACAGGTAACCCTGTCTTTTCTTCAGCAAGAGCCCGAGTTTGCAGATGGTTCAAGTGTTATAGATGTACTTTTTGATGACAATAACCCTGTTGCATTAGCTGTAAAACAATACGAAAAAGCCATTATCAGAGAAGATTATGATGCCATTCCGGATTTGTCTCAGGCAATTGATGACCTGAATGGCTGGAATTATGAATCTGATGCCATGGTTATTCTTTCGAAATTGAATCTTACTGATTACAATCAGCAGGTAAGCACTTTGTCGGGTGGTCAGAAAAAAAGACTTGCACTGGCAAGAGTTCTGATTCAAAAACCTGATTTGCTTATTATGGATGAGCCTACCAATCATCTGGATATTAATATGGTTGAGTGGCTGGAAGAATGGCTTAAAAACAGCAATCTTACTTTGCTGTTAGTAACTCACGATAGATATTTCCTTGACCGTGTTTGTGATGAAATTCTGGAACTTGACAAAGGAAATATTTTCAAATACAAAGGCAATTATTCTTACTATATTGAAAAAAAAGCCGAAAGAGAAATGGCTCAGTCTTCGGAAATAGACAAAGCTAAAAATCTTTACCGTCGAGAGCTTGAATGGGTAAGACGTATGCCAAAAGCAAGAGGTACAAAGTCTAAATCAAGACTTGATGCATTTGATGAAGTTAAAGATAAAGCATTAACACGCACCAATACAGACAAGCTTCAGCTTTCTGTTAAAATGACCAGACTTGGAGGGAAAATCCTTGAACTGATTAATCTGAAAAAATCTTACGGTGACAAAACCATCTTGAAACCATTTTCTTATGTTTTTAAAAAGGGAGAAAAAGTTGGTGTA
>JACMRS010000323.1 GCA_014376345.1 Bacteroidia bacterium
ATAATTGATGCAGAAACAAAAGCAATTTTCTTATCAGGTACAAAAGCATTAACGGTACCATAAATCACAAAAAAGAAAATGACACTCATCAGAACAGCGAAAAGCCTGATGGGCACTTCTCCTTCATTATGAAGAATTCTGCTGTAAACAGAAGTTGTAATATCGGGAAGAGAAGGATAATGAGTATAAACAAAAGTACCTGTAGTGTCTCCTTTTCCATCATATCTCCAAACCGGCAAACCGTATTTTTCTGAAAAAGGAAAATCATTGTAGAAAAGCACTGTTGAATAGGTATTCAGGTCGCTGTAACTGTCTCCACGAATATTATTTCTTCCTTTAGTATCGTCGTAAAAGGACACATTTATTGCACGAAAAATAATCAGTGCAAAAACAAATATAAAGATGAGAATCTTCATATTTCTGCGACCGTTTGAAGAGCTGATATTAAATTTCATACTACGTTAGTGCAATATTAAGTTGTTTGCGTAACAATGGCTCAATAGATTCAAGAACCATATTTTTCATACAGAAATTATTTCCCCCGCAAGGTAAAACAGTGGTGTGGTGTACACAGGGAGAGCAGGCTACATGGAGATAATGAAGCAGGTTTTTTTCATCGGCTTCAAAAAGTGTTTCCGGATTTGTTGGTCCCCAAAGTGAGATTGTAGGCAAACAAAGTCGTTTAGCAATATGCAGTGGTGCGCTGTCTATTGTAATCATTAGCGCGCATTCATTAAAAAGAAAATCATAATAAGCCGGAAGTGAATATTGCCCGGCTTTATTTTCAATCCGGTCTTCCAAAGTAAAGTATTTATTAATGAATGCCGCATTATCAGAATGGTCTGAAGGTGCACCACAAAGTGCAATTTTATAACTTGTATTGTAAAGTATCCATTTGCAGGTTTCAGACAGTAAAAGTCCATCAGCTTTGCGCTGAATACTCAAATCGGAGCAAGTATTATTAATTGCAATGTAACCGAAATTCAATGGTCTTTTGGAAGGGATATAATCATTAATGTAAAATGTTTCTGTAACTGCTGCCCCCATTGCCTCGCAGATTGATTTATAGTTTAATCTGGCATAAATAAAAGGGTTGAAATAAATATTGTGGGTGTTGAGGTTGTATCTGAAACGAACTTCATTGAGGTAAAAACCAAATCTGTTGGAGGCGCAGGTTATAGTTGCAAAAACTGTGGTAAGTTTTGAATAAACCTCCAAATCGAGTACCCATAAATTTTTAATGCGCCATGTTTTGAAAAGACAACTCAGACCTGATTGTATAAGCTTGAAAATATTGCTGTCATCAGACTCCCAGATCTCATCAAACAAACCAAGTGGCTCAATGCCACCTTTAACACCTTTGCCGCACAGGAGGATCAATTTAGAGCCCGGATATTTTTTTTTAAGCGCCCAAAGTGCATCTGAGGCAATTACCAGACTACCTAATCCGAGTATTTTAAGCACAAGAATAGAACCTGGTGGTTTTTTAGTAACGCTGTGGTTACGACCAAGGATCATTCCCAATAGCAAGGCAGGCACTGTAAGGGCACCCACCATAAGGTAACCCAGAAATGAATCGATATACTGTTTACCCGATAATTTCAATCTTGGATCAAAAAAACAAAAAAACGATGAGAAATCAAGATTTTAATTAAAATGATTTTTGAGTTGAAGAGATTTGAATATTATGAATAACCTCCAGTTTCAAACGGAGGACATCAGCATACATGAACACGGCATTTATCTCATTGCATTCTCTTAGGTCAAAGCATAAAAAAAAGAGGGTTGAAACCCCGAATTTCTTCTTCATATATCCCCGGGTTAAAACCCGGGGCTATTCATGTTATTATATTTTTTTTTAATTACCGATTGAATGCTTTTAGGTTAAAGCATTAAAAAAGGGGGTTAAAACCATGAATTTCTCATGCTCCATCCTCGAGTTAAAACCCGGGGCTATTCATGTTTTTATATTTATTATGTATAACAGATTGCATTCTCTTTAGATCAAAGCTAAAAAAAAGGGGTTGAAAACCTCGAATTTCTCATTTACCCATCCCCCGGGTTAAAACCCGGGTTTATTGATGTTTTTGTATTTAATATTATGAATAACCTCTGGAAAGTAAAATTGAAAATTTAATCTTAGTTTTGCAGAATGATCAAAATTGCAGTTGTTGGCGCTACAGGCCTTGTTGGCACTAAAATGCTTCAGGTACTTGAAGAGCGTGATTTCCCTGTCGGAGAACTGATTCCGGTAGCTTCTGAAAAATCGGTGGGTAATTCGATTGTTTATAAGGGAAAACAATATAAGATCGTATCAATGGAAACAGCAGTTTCTATGAAACCAGATATCGCCCTTTTTTCTGCGGGTGGTAGTGTAAGTAAAGAGTGGGCGCCGAAATTTGCTGAAGCAGGTACAACGGTAATTGACAACAGTTCTGCATGGCGCATGGATACTGACAAACCACTTGTTGTTCCTGAAATAAATGCTTTCATTTTAACAAAAATGGATAAAATTATTGCCAATCCAAATTGTTCGACAATTCAGATGGTAATGGTTCTTGATCCGCTTCATAAAAAATACGGCATAAAACGAGTTGTTGTTTCAACTTATCAGAGTGTTACAGGCACAGGAGTTAAGGCTGTAACCCAAATGCAGAATGAAAGACAGGGTATTGAAGGTGAAATGGCTTACGCCTATAAAATAGATCAGAATGTGCTTCCTCATATTGATGTATTTACAGAAAACGGGTATACCAAAGAAGAAATGAAAATGGTAAATGAAACCATTAAAATAATGCGTGACAATTCCATCCGTGTTACTGCAACTACGGTAAGAGTACCGGTAATTGGCGGTCATAGCGAAAGTGTAAACATAGAATTTGATCGCGATTTTGATCTTAATGAAGTTCGTGAAATTCTAAAAAATACTGAAGGTATTTTAGTGGTTGATGATGTTACCAATCTGAAATATCCTATGCCACTGGATGCTCATGATAAAGATGAAGTATTGGTAGGCAGAATCAGAAGAGATGAAAGCCGCGACAACACTTTAAATTGCTGGATTGTTGCTGACAATCTCCGAAAAGGAGCCGCTACAAATGCAGTGCAGATTGCAGAATATCTTGTAAAAAACAGTCTGGTTTAAAAATCAGTCGAAACGAATTGCCTTAACTGGTGTAATTCGACTCACTAGAGTTGCCGGCAAAAGCAGCGACATCAGACAAATAAACATGGTTCCGGCATTTATTGCCAGAATATACGACCATTCAAGATTTACAGGAACTACAGACAGGTAATAAGTTTCTTGTGGAAGCGTAAACCATTCGCCATAATATTGAGAAAGACAGATCCCTATTCCCAACAAATTACCAAATAGTAATCCTGCGCCCATAATCCACAAAATATGGTAAATAAATACTTTTTTGACCGGCAAATCAGGTGCTCCTAATGCTTTCAACACACCAATCATATTGGTTCTTTCAATAATCAGAATCAGCAAGGCTGTAATCATATTAATGCAGGCTACAATTACCATCAGACCAAGAATAATATTAATGTTGTCATTGAGATAATTAAGCCACTGAAAAATCTGCGGATTTAATGACATCATGTCCCTTGCAGTTAAGTTTTCATCCAGTTCATCCTGCAATTTTGCGGTAACAGGTTTCAGTTCTTTTATATCGTTTACTTCAACCTCATAATGGGTAATAACAGGTTGTCTGTTACCAAATATCCTTTGCATATCGCGGATATCTCCGATTACATAAAGCTTGTCATTTTCCTCAAAACCTGTTTTATAAATACCTGAGACTTTCACGGGCAAAACACGCACCGGCTCGAGAATAAAATACAACCTTATTTTGTCTCCGGTTTTAATGTTGAGTCTGTTTGAAAGGTATTCAGATATAAGTACTTCACGGGCAGAAACAGAATCCGGAAAAGCGGGCATTTTACCTTTAATCAGACTTTCTTTGAAAAAATCGAGATTTGCATTTTTTCCAACACCTTTCAATATAATGCCTTCCAACTCGTCGTTGGCTTTTGTAATTGCTGGTCTTGAAAGTACGCCATCAATACTTTTTATCTGTTTGTTGGCAAGAAGTTTTTTAACTAAAGCCGCGCTGTCTCTGAAAAGGGTGTAATCAAAACTCCCTGAAGTACCGGTATTATTAATGATAATATGTCCGCCAAAGCCGGTAACTTTTCTCGCTATTTCTTTTTGGTAACCTGTAACAGTAGCTACTGCAATAATCATGGTTGCTACACTAAGTGCCACACCAGCCTGCGCAAGTCTGATAATGAGCCTTGTGAAGGATTTATTTTTGCCGAAGGAGAGTCGCGAGGCTATAAAGTAGCTCCAGTTCATTGCTGCAAATTACGCTAAAAATAAAGTAAAAGAGGTTTTATTGAAAGAGGTTACAATATAAACTGGGCTGCATTCCATTTATTTTTTTGCTTGTGGGAAATAAATTTCAGTCCGCATTTTTCAGCTTCGGCCTGAATAACTTCCAGATCCTCATCATAAAAACCACTCAGTAAAATTTGCCCGCCTTTCTGCATTGCCTGAACATAATAGTGTATGTCGGCAAGTAAAATATGTCTGTTGATATTGGCGATAACCACCTCAAAAGTATGAGGATAATTTTTAAGCAGTCCAGCGTCGCCAAGGCAAATATCGAAATTTTCTATTTTGTTTAGTTCCAGGTTTTCGAGTGTGTTTTCGTAACACCAGCTGTCGTTATCGATGCCAACTACCGATTTGCTGCCGAGCATAGAGGCGAGTATTCCAAGAATACCGGTGCCTGTGCCCATATCGAGTACTGTTTTGTCTTTAAGATCAATTTCAAGAAGGTATTCTACCATCAGACTGGTTGTTTCATGGTGACCGGTACCAAAACTCATTTTCGGATCTATCAGAATTTCGTAATCCGCCTTGAGGTCAGTTTTATGGAAACTACTTTTGATAAGGCATCTCTTGCCAATAAGAATGGGCTGGAAATAGTTTTTTTCCCATTCGTCGTTCCAGTTGCGAGGTGCAATGGTATCTATCAGAAAAGTTGAATCTATGAAATTTTTAACCACCAGTTCATTGGCGATAATATGAATTTCAGCTTCAGTTATTTTATCAGCCTGGATGTAGGCTTTCAGATTTTCATCTTCAGCAGAGCCTTCAAAACCATAGTCTGAAAGGAAAGCGGCCACAATTTCCACGTTGTCATCAACAGGGGGCAAAACAGTCACTGCAAGTTCAAGATAATTCATTAAAAGCAAAGATACAGCAAGAAATTTGATTTAGGTTTTTGGGGGAGGAATTTTGAAGAATAACAATGTTAAAATATCACTATTAAATTCAGAAAAACTGTATTCAATAATTAATTGAGATAAACTTTCAATTCAGCACTCAGCAACAGGGATAGAAGCGAAAATCCTCCCGTTTTTTCTACGGAAGATTGCAGCGGATAGCCCGGCCCGGCCGCGTTAGAGAATGATAGGTCTTTAAGTTTTTTAATCGCGGCCGGGGTTGCCCAAATTTTAATTTTTCAACTATTCCTGATGTGCTTTCATTTCGTATATCTGTTAAATCCACTTTGCCGTTAAAATCAAAAAATGCCCGTTTGTCATTTCATTCAGTATGTTTTGTTAAATTTGACAACCAATTGACGGAAAAAATTTACTAATTTTGATATGACATGAAGCATTCTTCGTATTGCGAAAATTCGCTGGGCCTTTACAAGGCATTTATGAGTTCGCACGCTACTTTCAACTCGCTTTCGGCCATTCAAAATATGATAGTGAGCAACGATACGCGTGAGGCTTTGAGCAACCTTTCTAAGTTTGCTCGCTTTATCAGACGTTTTTCTGCCTGTGCCGACCAGTCGTACCACAGTTTTACCGCTGAAACAGAACTGCTTAACAGCTATCTTGAGCTTGAAAGACTTAGGTTTTCGGAGCATCTGACTTTCAATATAAAAATCAGCGATTCATTAAAAGATGACTCATTTTCTGTTCCCACTTTACTACTAATGCCTCTTTTGGAACAGCAGCTTTTATCGGGGCTGAAAGCGGGACTGGAAGAGATTGTGCTGACTTTAGAATTTACAAGAACCAAAAATATTCTTGAAGCGCATATTTCACTTTCAGAAGCTGTTGCACCTGCGGAAGATCTTCAGCTTTCGAACGAGCAAGTCAACAGACTTAAACTTTTCAACGATCGGGTAGAGATTTACAACACAGAAATTGCCGGCAGCGTAATGAAATCCGCTCAGGGCGCAGGAAACGAAACAATTATTAGACTATTAATACAATAAATATCATGATAAAAGCTATTATAATAGACGACGAGCCCAACAGCCTTAATGCTTTGAGCAAAATGGTGCAAAATTATTGTCCCGACCTACAGGTTGTAGCCACAGCGGATACTGTTGCGACAGGCATTGCAGCTATAACAGAGCATAAACCTGATTTAGTTTTTCTGGATATTGAACTTCCGGATAAAACTGGTTTTGAACTGCTTGCTTCGCTGGAGCCAGTTGATTTTGAGGTAATTTTTACTACAGGTCACGAGGAATATGCTATTAAAGCTTTTAAAACTGCCGCGATTGATTACTTACTGAAACCAATTGATATTGAGGAGCTTGAACGAGCGGTTGACAAAGTAGTTGACAAGCGTAAAAAAAGTAAGACCAATCAGAATTTTGATGTTTTGATTCAAAACTGGAAAAATGCTGAAAGCCATCAGATTGCTTTATCGAGTTCAGAGGGATTCATTTTTGTTAAAATAAAAGACATTATTTACTGTAAAGGCGATGGTGCTTACACTTATTTCTTTTTGAAGTCGGGTGAGAAGATTATTGTTTCAAAAAACCTGAAAGAATTTGAGGATTTGCTTGATGATCAGGGATTTTTCCGCACCCATAAATCGTATTTGATTAACCTGAACGAAATGAAAAAATATGTTCGCGGAGATGGCGGCTACGTGGTAATGAGCAATGGCGATAATATTGATGTTTCAAAGCGCAAAAAGGAATCATTTCTCTCTAATCTTTCAAAAATTTAATATTGCAAAAACGCTACTTAAATACTCTACTTTATTTACTGTTTCTGATTTCAGGAAAGATTTTTGGACAGCAATCCCTTCGTTTCAATAATTACTCAATTGAAGAAGGACTGTCGCAATCTACCCTTCAGGATATTTTTCAGACTAAAGACGGATTTATCTGGTTTGGAACAGCAGACGGACTCAATAAATTTGATGGGTATCAGTTTCATGCATATAAGCACGATGCTGCTGAACCAGGCTCATTAAGCAGTAGTTTTATAGAATCGCTTGGTCAGGATGATTCGGGAAACTTATGGGTTGGAACCCACGAAGGGATTCTAAATATTTTCAATAAGCAAAAAAACCATTTTACAGTTCTTAAACAATTTTCAGATCATTTTACCCAGCATAGTCCCATTAAAAGCATTAAAAACGACGGAAAGGGCCACATGTGGATTGCTACTGAGGGATCGGGTATTGCCTGTTATGATTTAAAGAAAGGCACTATCAGGTTTTTGAATACTGAAAACGCAAAACTGATTTCAAACACAATAAATTGTCTCTTTATTAATAAAAAAACTCTATGGTACGGTACCCCATTAGGTATTTCTTCTTTAAAAATTAACTCAGACACTTCATTATCCAAAACCTTTCTTGAGAATCAGGAAATTTATGCGATTAATATTTATCAGGGCAAGCTTTATGTTGCAACCGGTAGTCAGGGACTTTTTATTTTAAACAATGGTAAAATGGAGTCAGTTGCACTTCCATTGAACGGCGGAGAACAATATTCATGTACATTTTTACTTCCCGACCATCTGAATAATTTATGGGTAGGTACATTGTTTAATGGTATTCACAGGATTTCCGAGAATGGAAAAATTGAAACTTTTTTAAATAATCCACTTGATAAAACCAGTTTAGGTAATAACATTATCCGCTGCGGCATTGAAGATAACACCGGCAATATCTGGCTTGGAACATATAGTGGAATCAGCAGTATCAAACCACTTAACCAACAACTTCATTTATTACAGCATAATCCATTAAATATCAATTCACTAAGTAACAATAACATTTATTTTATTTATCAGGATCATGCCGGCTTTATTTGGTTGGGTACGCTGGAAGGTGGACTAGACAGATATGATCCTGCAACTCAAAACATCGAACATTACAACACTTCAAACAGTAAAGGTCTGACATCTAACAGCATTCGCAGTGTTTATCAGGACAGTAAAAACAGGTATTATGTAGGCACAGGAACCGATGGGCTTTTCAGATTTTATCCAGAAGAGAGAAGATTTGAAGAATTTACAGATAAGTTTAATTACACCACTTCGAGTGTCAGAATTACCTCTATTGCTGAAGATGCACGGGAAAATCTGTGGATTGCCACTTTCAACGGACTTGATTTTTACGACACCAAAGCTGATACTATTGCATATTATCTATTCGACAATGAAAATGAACAGAATAATAATATTATTGAAATAAAGCTTGATAAAAAGAATGACAAAATCTGGATTGCTTCTTTTGGCAATGGCCTTCAGATATTTGACATTGCAACAAAAAAATACACTAAGACTTACAGCCACGATCCAAAAAATCCGATGTCGATTAGCAACAATCAGTTGCTATGTGTGAACATTTATAACGACGACACATTGATGGTAGGTACATTTGGAGGAGGACTGAATATTTTTGATATTAAATCTGAAATTTTTACCTCGATAACAGAAAAAGACGGCTTACCAAATGATGCTGTTTATGGTATACTTGGTGATAAAAAAGGCTATTTGTGGGTTAGTACTAACAGAGGTTTGTCGAGAATTGGCTTAAGGCCTACAAGATTTAAGAATTTTGATCAGATTAATCTGGTTCAAAGTCTTGAATTTAATGAAGGCGCTTACCTTGCAGGAAGAGACGGTAATTTTTATTTCGGCGGAATTAACGGATTGAATTTTTTTGTTCCTGAGAGTTTAAAAGTCAACAAATTTGTGCCCCCGGTAGAAATTACAGGATTCAAAGTACTAGACAGAGAATTGCCTTTCAGAGAACTTTCTTCAAAAGATGGTATTTTAACGCTTCAACACAATCAAAATTTCATAAGTATTGATTTTGTGGCATTGAATTACATAAATCCTGAAAAAACCACTTATTCTTATAAGCTTGAGGGCATTGACGATGATTGGGTGATGGCCGGAAACAAAAGAACAGCGAATTATACCAAATTACCACCCGGTTCTTATATTTTCAGGGTGAGGGCTGCAAATGAAGATGGTGTCTGGAATGAAGAGGGTGCTTCATTAAATATCTACATTCGCTCACCATTCTGGAAAACCTGGTGGTTTTTTATGCTAATCGGACTCAGTGCCCTTGGCGTAATTTATCTGGTACTTCATGCCCGCACCAATGCGATTAGAAAAAGCTATCAGGCACAAATGACTGAAGTAGAACTTAAGGCTTTAAGATCACAGATGAACCCTCACTTTATTTTCAATTCTATAAACAGCATTCAGTATTATATTCTGAATAAAAATCCTAAAACTGCTTATACTTATCTGTCTAAATTTTCGAGTTTGATGAGGATGATTTTGCAGAACAGCAGAATCAATTATATCACTATTGAAGATGAGATAGAATCGCTGCAACTTTACCTGGAGCTTGAAAATATAAGACTTGACAATGAACTTAACTGCACATTTGATATTGACCCACTTATTAATCAAAAAAACACCCAGATTCCTTCGATGGTGATTCAACCTTTTGTGGAAAATGCAATTCTGCACGGTTTGCTTACAAAGCAGGGCAATAAATCGGTTACCATCAGAATGCAGAAGGAAATCAGCCATATTTATTGTGAAGTTGAGGACAATGGCATAGGTCGTGAAAAGGCCAGAGAATTAAATGAGTTGAGAACAAAAAAGCATGAATCTACAGGAATGAAAGCTACCCGTCAAAGGCTTGATATACTAAACAGAAATTCTGACAAAAAATTAAGTGTCAATATTATTGATATGTTCAACGAAAATGAAACCCCGTCAGGCACAAAAGTTCAGATCTTTATTCCAATTACAAATAAATCAGAATGAGAGCCTTAATAGTTGACGACGAGAAAAAAAGCAGGGAAGTACTTCAGTCGCTTTTGGAAAACTTTTGCGAAGGTGTAACAGTTACAGGCACTGCAGACGATGTTGGTTCAGCTATTGAGGCAATTAATGCTTTGAAACCCGAGCTTGTTTTTCTTGATATCAGTTTGAAAGAAGGAGATGCATTTCAATTATTAAATAAGCTTGCAACAATTGATTTCGAGATTATTTTTATAACCGCTTTTGATGAATATTCTATTAAGGCGCTTCAGTTTTCAGATATCTTGTGTCTGATGAAACCTATTGATATCAGTGAGCTTCAGGAAGCCATTGACAAAACAAAACTACTTACAAAACACAATTCTGCAATTGCTTTCCAACTTGCTGACACGATTCTTAAAAGTAAGTTTACTAAAATTCCTGTAATGCAGAATGATGTGCTTCTTATTATTGAAACACAAAAACTGGTGTTGGCAGATAAAAGTGTGAACGGCACCAAACTTATTCTGAATACCGGGCAGTCTATTGAAACAGTGAAACATTACGGACAGTTTGAAAAGTTACTTTTAAATCAAAAAGACTTTGTAAACCTGAGCGATTCGTGCCTTGTAAATACCAATTATGTAATTACTCAAAAGCAATATCAAAGTCCTGTAAAACTATCAACAGGGCAAAGTATTCAGGTAGAATCCCGCTTTCTTAAAAAATTAAATGAAATAACTTCTTAAAACTGGAAGTAAATAAAGGGTTTAGATTCGGAAGACATTCCCTGATAGATGATAAAAACGGTGCAAACCACTGCAAGTATTTTAACAACTACATGTGATCTGATAAACAGTTTTTTATATTGCCACTTCAATGAAGAAGGGAGCCAATGAATTACAAAAGCAATCAGCATTAGGGTAAATACTTCCCACATGTTACTGATTACAGGCCATGCAACTGAAAACTTGAGGTCATAAAACAATTTGTCGATCACTTCTTTTGCCTGGGCCATGTCTTCAGTTCTGAAATATATTCTTGTAAAACTGATAAACATAAAAGTAATAAAAACCTTCCAGGCGTGAACCGGCCAAGTTTTAATTTTTTCATACGGACTAATTTTTCTCCAAAATTTATAAAACACAAGTCCCAGGCCATTAAGACCACCCCAGATCAGAAAATTAAGAGTAGCACCATGCCAAAATCCGCCGATTAGCATAGTTACCATTAAGTTTATATTGGTATTAACAGCATTTCTGAATGAAGGGAAAACCTTTCCCAAAACTATAAATACAACTGTCAAGGCAGCCATTAAACCAATAAACCAATAAGCATGAAGCAATATAGAAAGTACTATTGTAAGCAGAGAAATTAAGAGATAAGACACCCAAGAGCCACTTCGGTTTCCGCCAATAGGGATGTATAAATAACTCTGAAGCCAACTTGAAAGTGAAATATGCCAGCGCTTCCAGAATTCGGCAGTATTTTTGGCTTTGTAAGGAGAATTAAAATTAAGGCCGAGTTTGAAACCGAGGAGCAATGCGATACCGGTTCCAATATCGGTGTATCCCGAAAAATCAAGATATACTTGCATAGAGTAACCAATTACAGCCATTAGGTTTTCGAAGCCGGTAAAAAGCAGCGGGTTGCCAAAAATCTTGTCAATAAAATTTGTCGCCATATAATCCCCTACCAGCAGCTTTTTGATAAGTCCCGTTAAAATCATAAACAATGCTAATCCGAACTGATATTGGCTCAGCGAGTATTGCTTTTTCATTTGCGGAATAAACTGAGAGGGTTTTGCGATGGGACCTAAAACAAGGTGTGGGAAGAACATAATAAAAAAGCCGAAATCAAAAATATTGTTGAGTGGCTTGATTTTCCTGCGATAAACATCAACTGTGTAACTAATAGTCTGGAAGGTATGAAACGACAAACCGGCAGGCAAAATGATTCTATTTATATCGAAATGAGAGTTAGAAGAATGGCTTGTCCATGAAACAAAATAATTGATCATTTTGTAATGAGTATGAAATATTTCATTCACACTTTCGGTAAAGAAATAGGCTGAATGAAAGTAAATAAGCAGGCCAAGATTAAGAATTACGCTAGTTGAAACAAGTGCTTTCCTGATCTTTTCCGACTGGCTTTTTTCCATTGCTTTTGCAATGCTGAAATCATAAACTATAGAGATCAGAAAGAGTATAAAAAACAGTCCGCTGGTTTTATAATAAAAGAAAACACTAACCAGAAAAATGAAGAGATTGCGAAGAGTAAGCCGTTTGTAAATTACAGAAAACACTGCGAAAACAAAACTAAAAAACACCCAGAATGAGAGGTTAACAAAGAACATCGGGCTCTTGTTATACACTGAAAATACAGAAATTATATATTCAAAAAACTCACTCATGTTTTAGCTTTGCCACAGGCATTTTTAAATACTGTTCGTATTTTTTAATTATTGCGGTAAACATCAGATCGCCCATCAGATAATAGCCTTTTCTAGAAAAGTGTATGTGATCATTTGCGGCCATGTGGTTATTGATCCAGAATTGCATCGAACCTAGTCCGCCCATTACAGAAAAAAGATCCCAAACACCTGCGCCATATTTATTAGCCAGGTTCTGCATCGATCCTTTAACTTCTATTCCGGTAACATTTTTATAGTATTTATTTTTGCGTTTTTTGTAGCTGTCAGTATTGGTAGTGAAGAGGATAGCCGCACCGGGCGCAACTTTTTTAATCCGTTTTATCATTTCAGAATAATTCCCTTCATACCAGGATTGGGTAAAATTCGGATCGAAAGCATCGTTGATTCCAATTGAAAAAATAATAAGATCAGGTTTTATAACAGACAGCTGTCTTTCAAAATTACCACTTGTTTTGAGGAAGGATGGCACGGAGGCGCCATTGACACCAATTGCACTGTAATTGATTCCCGGTGCATCCAGATCAAAATAAAAGCCATACAGAGTGAAATGATTCTGTATGCTGTCTCTTTTGTTAATAGTAAAGGTTACTTGTGTTAAAGGTTTCATGAAAATAAATTCCGTATACCCTTGTTGTCTGTTTTCAATCACTTCTTTTACCTCGGTAAGACTGTCAATACCTATTTGCATAGATTGATAATTAACATCATAAAATACCTTAACCCTGTCAAAAAGATATTCGATTTTGGCATCAGGTGTCATGGTCACTGTCATTGTACCTGCTGTGTCATAAGTTGTACTTTCAAGTCCGGCCAAACCATAAGCTGCGTAGCAATCGCGCGAAACTATCCGGCAACCATCCCATTTTCCAGTCCAGGATACTTTATAGTTAGTAGGGTTATTGCTATTTTTTCCATGTAATCTAAACGGGTAAATAAATCCCCGGGCGGCTTGTGGCATGTTAATGAATTCATTAAAAT
>JACMRS010000324.1 GCA_014376345.1 Bacteroidia bacterium
ATAAAGGTCTGTTGCTGCAATAATCGAATAAAATCTGGCATCCTTATGTTTACTGCTTGGAGTAAGGTAAACAGATAAGTTTCTATATGCTATTTTTTCAGCTTTTTTAAGACCGATACTATCTACTTTAAAGGCATTTCCAATATCATTTGTGCCGGTACCACCTGCAACTAAAAGGTAATACCAGAAGTTTTGTACGCCGCTGTTGTAATGCACACCGCCGTTGTCTCCCGCGCCTGAATACCAGAATGTTCCTAAATAAGTGTCAGGCTGACCGTTTGAATTTGGATTAGACATTCTTCTGATACCGTTGAATGAAGGTGTAATATCTTCACCTATTTTCCAGTCCCATTGTGTTGGTCGGGCCCATATTTCAATTGTTTGTCCGAATATGTCAGAGAAAGATTCATTAAGCTGACCGGATTCATAAGAATAAATAAGATTAGCTGTATAAGACGTTACTGCATGTGTTATTTCATGTCCGCATACGTCAAGCGCCGCAAGGGGAGTAAATGTTGTACCGTCGCCATCGCCATAAGTCATCTCAACACCATCCCAGAATGCATTGTTGTAAGCATTTGCATAGTGAACATAACTTTTAATTTTAGCGTTGTTATTGTCAAAACTCAAACGACCGTGAACAGATTTATAATAATCATAAGTTACTTCTGCACCCCAGTGGGCATCTGTAGCAACCTCATCTTTATTTCCATTAACATTATTCCAGGTGTTGTCTGCATCTGTAAAATCTACAGCAGCACCGTAGCTTGTGCCCTTTTTAAGGTTGTAGGTTTCTATGCCGTTTCCTCTTACATTTTCTCTAAGTCTGTAATTACCCGGAGCTGTGCTGTCAGTATTTCCAAACTTAGTTCCGCTGTATTTTGTTACAAATTTTCCTGGGACATTTGAATGGTGTATCTGCGGACTTTTACCTAATAACTCACCTGTTATTGCATCAATAAAAATATCATCATTAAAAAGTGGTTCAACAGAATAGAGCCTTACACGATATGCGAGTCTCATATCCAAAGGGTAAGTAAAAAAATCTTTGTTGATATAAACCAATTCCGGATCGGGGAGGTAAGAAGCCTGAGGATTGCTGGTATTTATTTTTAATAAGCTGTCTTCACCACGTTGATTTTGTTTGTATAATGTTGAAGGCGCATAAAACATTGCTTTCTCAATTGCGTTGTTTTTTGAAAGGGAAGGACTTGAAGGTAATTTGTCTACAGGATAAAAATCGCCATTTACTGAAACAATTTTACCCGAAAGCTCATGTACAATAATCATACTGTGTGTAACAGGAATGCCATTCATAACCTGCATCAGTCTGTGGTGAGTAAAACCAATTTCATCTGAAGAATGGTTTATTTCACGGTATTCGTAACCTGGTCCGAAAAGTTTATCCAGCACTTGCTGAAGTGCGCTTATTGGCAACATGTCAGCATCCTTAAAACGGATATAGCTGATTTGTCCTGTATTTTCATCGATTCTGAAAGCATCGGCATTAGATGTTACAGTATTGACAGGCACTTGCGCTGTTTTTTGGGAATATCCTGAAAACCAATTAATTAGGAATAAGCAGAGTAGAGCTTTTTTCATATTTTAAAATAACCGTGAAATATATAATTATTATACGGTAATTCCAAATATGCTGGTTATTTGTGACATTGGGATTTCAATGTTAAAATTTATTTCAACTTTGTTTCGAAATTTAAAAATCCATTGACTTTTGTTAAAATTATGATAATTAAAGTTAAAATAGAATTGAGATAAACTTACGTAACCCTTGTTTTCCGGATCATACATTTAGTTAAACACTTATAACCGTTTTTATCCGGATATAATTGTTTAATACCGCGCAGATAAAAAAATAGCCTCCATCTTTGTACCATAATTATAACAATCAATCATATTTAAAAACAATTAACCAAACAACATTATGAACCAGTTAAAAAATTCTGTGCGCCTTATTGGCAATGTGGGCAAAGCCCCTGAGATTAAATTACTAGAAAGCGGCACCAAGCTTGCCAGGTTTTCAGTAGTGATTAATGAAAAGTATAAAGATAAAAACGGCACTCCGGTTGAACAGGCAAACTGGTTCAACCTTTCAGCCTGGAAAAACAGTGCTGACTTTGTTGAAAAGTTTGTTAAGAAAGGTGAGAAGGTAGCTATTGAAGGTTTTTTGAAAACAAGCGAGTATATGAAAGATGGTATCAAACATTATTCTACCGATGTTCATGTGAATGAAATTATGTTACTTAATTCTAAAAGTAAAGTAGTAGCAGAAACGCAAACTGAAGACGATCTTCCGTTTTAAAGATATAGTGTATTTGTATTAGGTAGAATCAGGAGGGAAGGAAAATTATTTTTTCTTTTTCTCCTTTTTCTTTTTAGGGACAAAATTATCCTCTGCTTGAATCGCATCCTTCATCAGAGCCTTCCAGTTGAAGTCGGCATCTTCAGAAAAATCAAGTGTTTCAGAATAATCATCTTTATCAATGTTTTTTACTTCAACAGGTTTTCCAATCAGCTTTTCTATTTCTGCAAGCAACCCTTTTTCTTCTTCACTGCAAAAAGAAACAGCAAAACCTTTTTTATCACCGCGACCGGTTCTTCCAACCCTGTGAACATAATTTTCGGGAACATCCGGTAAATCATAATTCACAACATAATCAACATTGTCAATGTGTATGCCTCGTGAACTTACATCAGTGGCAATCAGTATTCTCGATTTACCTGATTTAAAATCAGACAGCACTGAAAGTCTGTCTTGCTGATCTTTATCGCCATGCATGGTTAGGGTTTCAACCCCAACTCGCTTCATTGCCTCAAATACTCTTTCAGCCCGCACTTTGGTTCTTACAAAAACCAGAATCTTAGCATTGGGAGCTTCATTAATCAATCTTTCAAGAAAAAAACGTTTGTCATCCATGCTGATATAAGCCACAGAATGTGTCACGTTTTTTGAAACAGGATCCTTTGGTGAAATCTGAATCCTGATAGGATTTTCTACAATTTCATAAGCCAGTTTTTTAATGTCCTTGTCTATCGTTGCAGAGAAAAATAAAGTCTGCCTTTTTGCAGGAAGGTGCCTTAACACATCCCTGATATCTTTAATAAATCCAAGATCAAGCATGTGATCGGC
>JACMRS010000325.1 GCA_014376345.1 Bacteroidia bacterium
TTGAAAGAAATTTTATTTATCTATTCTGATGAAGTTTTACCAATACTTTATATAAAGCTTTACAGAAAAAAAATCGTACGACAAGGCGACTTAATTTCAGTGGTTTCACGATATAGTATTGAAGAAATTACTGAAGTTAAAGACACTACTTATATTGACATTGATTCATATAAACCTATTCTTGAAAATAAAGGTTCAGCTGCAGCTTTTAACACAATTTCATTCTATCCGAATCCGGCTAAAGATTTTGTTATACTCTCTGTTCAGTCAGGGTTAAATTCAAATTACAAAATATCGATATCTGACATTTCCGGTAAAGTTTTGAACGAAATCCTTGTCAATACTCCAGAAACTAAAATTGACTTATCTTGGGAAAGCCCGGGAGTTTATTTTGTTAACTTGTATGATACGGAAGGACAACTTATTTACGGGAATAAATTTATAAAGCTTTAGAAAATTAATTTTAATAACTGTAAAATATAGCCACAGCATAATGCGCTAATTCAGCAAAAACTAACTCAACTCGAAACTCTGACCCTTTTCTGGTATAGTGATATTTTCTACTCCTGACGCTTCATTAGCGGCTATTTTCAACGTGTCCATCATCACACCTTCTCCGTGAACGAAGAAAACCTGCTTGATGTTTTTGCTGTCGCATTCTTTAAAGAATCTCAACAAACCATTCTGGTCGGGATGCGCACTGAAAGCGTCTGTTCGTGCAATTTTAGAAAACACCTGACGCTCGCGTTTGTTGATATTTACCGTCGGACGGCCTTGTAACAAATCATGACCTAAAGTGCCTTCTGCACAAAATCCTGCTATCAGAATAGTAGAGTAAGGATTGGAAATATTGTTTCTGACATGCTCCTGAATTCTGCCGCCTTCAACCATTCCGGCTGCTGAAATAATCACGCAAGGCTCGCTAATGAGGCTTATCATTTCGCTTTCTTTCGGATCTTCTACAGTATGTAAATTGTCAAACTCAAACAGGTTACCGTACTTGCCGTAAAACTCCTGCGCTTCTGTATTTAAAACATTAATATGTTCGTGGTATAATTTAGTGGTTCTGATGGCAAGCGGACTGTCAGTAAATATTTTCACATCAGGCAGCAATCCTTTTCTGAAAAGCTGATTAAATGCAAAGATAATTGCCTGAGTACGACCAACGCTAAATGCTGGTATCACAAGCTTTCCATTGAATTTAACACAAGTGTCATTAATATACTGAAGCAACACTTCTTCCGGATCGGCAGAAGTATGAAAACGGCCGCCATAAGTTGATTCTGTGATCAGATAATCAAGATTTGGAAGCGGTGTAGGATCTTTAACAAGTTTACTTCCGTAATTGCCCAAATCACCTGTAAATCCTACACGGATTGTTTTGCCATTTTCTTTTATACTGAAAATTACAGAAGCTGCTCCTAAAATATGACCTGCTTCTAAAAACTGCAATTCAACCTCATCATTTACAGCATAATTCAATACAAAAGGAATGCCTCCCATACTGTCAATGGTTTGCTCAACATTTGCTCTGGTATATAATAATGGCTGACTCGATTTTACAGAATGAAACTTACCTTTTTTGTTTTTGTTAAACTTTTTAGCTGTTTTCAGTTTATTCTGCTCTATCTGTTGCACATTCAGTGAATCATACAAAAGATATTTAACGAGTGGAATTGTTACATCCGAGCACAATATTTTTCCTGAAAAACCCTGCCTGACAAGATTAGGAAGATTTCCTGAATGGTCTATGTGTGAATGAGTGAGAATAACCAGATCAATATTTTCCGGTTGAAACGGAAAACTGCGGTTATCTTCTTCAAAATTTCTACGGTGCTCATAATCAAGTCCGCAATCGATAAGTATAGTGTATCCCGACTCAAGTGTCAGCATGTGCATGCTGCCTGTTACTTGACGGGCTGCACCCCAAAATGTAAGTTTCATTAAAAAATATTAAAATTTATGGTGTTTGTAATAAGCACTAAGGTTTAAGAACGTAGCGTTTAATCCGTTAGTTCTGCAAAAATAAGCATTTTCCTTATAATTTGGGCATTATCAGGATAATCCTTTGATTTATAGCATTATACAGTCGTGCGACCTTTCCAATTATAGCTTCCTCCAAAACTTTTTAAAAGTACCGGAATAAAATAAAGCTGATAAATAAACATCATCGGAACAAGCCAGATAAAATTATTCAGTTTAAAGAAATTATTAAATGATCTGAAATATGATAAATCAACGCTTATTTTACCAACCAGCATTAACAAAAATAACAACATACAATTTTCATCCTGCAACGCAAACCAAAGTATCAGATTTACAAAAACAGAAAGTATAAAAAGTGCAGTTATCATTTGCAAAATTCGCACTCTTTTGTCTTTGTAAAACGAAGATTTTGAGGCCCATCTGCTGCGTTGATTTAAGAAACCGGAAAAACTATTTTCAGTAGCGGTAAAAACGATTGCTTCTTCAAATTTACTAAACTCAACCTGTCCGGGAAAAGCACTAAACATTTTGTGCATTAAAAATTCATCATCCCCACTCGCAAGCATTGCATTGTCAGAAAAACCTTTACACTCATAAAATGCTTCTTTAGAATACATCAAATTTGCACCATTGCAGGTTGTTGGAATTTTGCTATGCATAGTAGCAGCTCCCATCACTACAAGTCCTGCAGATTCTACAGACTGAAAACCTGCAAAAGCACCCACCCCTTCTAATTTCACAGGACCGCAAAGCATTTTAAGTTTTCTGGAATTAAAAACTTCAAGCATCATTTTAAGCCAACCTTTATTAAAAGTACAATCTGCATCTGTGGTGATAATTGTTGAATATGAAGCCTTCACTATTCCAGCCTCAATGGCTGATTTCTTCCCACTTTTATCGGTAAGTTCAATCATTTTAATTACTACAGACTGATTACTATTTAAAGAAATAATCTTTTTAATTACTTCCCTTGTGCGGTCTGTTGAATGGTCGTTAACAACAATGATTTCAAGTGTTATTCCTGAAAGATCAACATCATTCAGAATACAATTTAGACATGTTTCAATTGTATTTTCTTCATTTCTACAAGCTATTATGAGAGTTGCAGAATATGAATTATTAATAATATCAGGCTTATTTTCAGGAATTTTACACCATTCATTATGCAGTGTTTTAATAAATATTATATAAAACAATAACAGTAAAAACGATATGACATACCAGGCTATCATTTTACTTTATACCTGCTGGCTATTATAATAAATGCTCCTGCAAGAGCCGGAATTACCAGATTTGCAAAATACAAAACATAGCCAGGTGCCATATAGATCACAGAACTATTTCCGGTAATACTACTGATAATTCCTAAAGGAACCGAGCCTCTGATAATGAGGTCAGAAACAAGAAAGGCAGGCAAAACAGTTTGAACCAAAAAGATTATTCCCACCACACAAAGTGCTGTTTGTAATGACAATTCGATTCCAAATAATTTAATCAGCAAAATGTAAGGAATTGAAAAACTTGCATATCTCAGGGCTGAATAAAAAGCAATAATAAAA
>JACMRS010000326.1 GCA_014376345.1 Bacteroidia bacterium
AGAAGAGTTCAGAGATTGCTAAGAAAGTAATCAACTGTAACGGGTTAACTACTTTGTTTTTTTGAATAGCCATTTTGTTTTGTTTTAAATTGTTAAATGCTTGTGCCCGGAGTGGGAACGTCAACCTTGAATGGGCGGGGTTGATTTAAGGGAGGGCATCCGGGTGTACGATACAGATTTCCAAAATTCAAAATCAGAAAAAGAATATGGTATATAATAATAATAGTTATATTTCATTTCTATTTCTTATTTTTGTTGTATGGAAATAAAAGACACATTACGCAACGGTATTAGGGAATTGATAACAAAGAATGGCCTGTCTACGGTGAAAGAAGTAGGTGAGTTGTTAAAAAATATAGCTGATCTCCCGATACTTGATTTTGAGGTTATCGAAAACGAATATAAGTTTGAGTTAAAAATAACACCTGTTTCCGCGGCTGTTTCAAAAACAAAACCTATTTCTGTACTTGTTTCAAAAACGGAAGTTGGTTTTTATTCGGGTCCTGCCGATGTTAAAGCATTAAACAATAAGATAGCTGATGCGTGTTATGGTGTAGTTCCTGTTAATGAACGCTGGATTGAAGTAAAAATATATAAACTGGAAAATTAAAAATACTTGCAGCTTTAGTAATAGAAATATTTTATGTCAATTTAAGATTATAACCATTAGGTAAGCTGTGGATAATCTTCAACAATCCTTTCTGATGGATTGCTACTTGGGAGATATTCAATGATTTGTTTTCAGGCCATCCCATTAATGATTTAAATTCTTTATCAAGTGCCAGCATGATTAATTCAGAGCAATGAACTTCTATTGTCGGCACATCATTCCTTTCTGAAAGTCGAATTATTTCATCAACTTCCTTTAAGATCATTTCATATATGGTCATACTTCTGAGTTTAAATGTACTGATGCAAGCTTGCGGTAGTTAATAGCTTCTGTTGTTATGTGCATATAAACATTACAATTGCCGGTATCTGCTTTCGGCACCAAGCCGTAACCTTTTGCTTTCACATTGACAACAATCCATTGATTATTCAGATCAAGGCCGTAGGTTGCAAGGAATTTTTCAATATCGTATTTACAGATAACATCACCTTTGAAAAAAACACCTGCTTCTGTATTTGGGTCAAGCGGCAGGCTCCACGTGAAACGGCCGTCATCATGTTTTACTTCGCCTAATGTGGGAATACCTGATAACTCATTATTCATTTTATGTTATTTGATGTGTAAAAATACAAGCAGCTTCAATGTTTGAAACCATATGAATTGAGTGAATGCATTGTCTTGCTTTTCATAAGGATAAAATGTAATAATAGTGTTGCCGCATTTCTTTCTTTTACGAATAACATAAGTGCAAGTTCCTTTATTACCGGATGTAATAAGATCCCACTTTTTAAAACCATCCTCACTAAGCATCATCTTCATGCAGCAAATATAAAATTAAATTTGGAAGTACATAATAATGATTATTATATTTGTCAAATGAAAAACTCATTAACTCTAAATGGAGTGAAATATGACCTGATCACTGTATCAGCATCAATGTTTGAAATAGATGGCAATCATAAAATACCATTGAATCTTATAAAAGAAGAGCAGCATCAGTTAACGGATGAAGCTGAAAAAGTTCCGCGGCGAACATATCCGTCAATACAAATAGGAAATGAATACTTTGGAATTAAGCCGGCAGAAAAGCAAACCGAATATTGATTGAGGGCTTTGCGTTTGAGGTTGAGCGAGTATCTGAATCAATGATCAAACAGCACATAAAGCAGATAGAAGAGTATTGTGAAAACTCATGGATTGCTGAGTGTGGAATATCCTTTGTACCGGCAATTATGCCTCCGATATCGGAATACAATTCAGATGAATTCAGATCCGCTGTATGTGCGAAATATAGAAAGAAAACAGAAAAATTAATTACTAAATCAATAATAAAAAACCATGGAACAAAACCAAGAAATTAAATCAGAAAACACATCAGAGCAATCTTCAACACCGTATACACTCGGTATGATGAAAATGGGCGTTTCTTTTAATCCCGGCCAGCGCAATGATGTAAAAGAAATAAAAGCATTTTGCGCCAAGATGTATGACTACCTGGATATGCTTTCAGCAGATATCAACTTTAATAAGTTTGAAGGAATGCGACTTAAAGCTATTGCTCATACATTTTTGGAAACCTTCCAGATGAATGCAGTCAAAGCTGTCACGTATTTTGATGATTGGTTAATTGCAGAAACAATGAAATGGCCGGTAGGTCCGTTTGCGCCTGTTGATCAACACCCAACAAGTGGCGAACTTGCATGCACCGTAACTTTCAATGTTGGTGGCCGAGAGGATGTAAAAACAATCAAGGTGCAGTCTGCAGAAATATATGACCTGATGGAAACCTTTGGTCAGGCATTAGAAAATTATATACAAAGTGAAAATAATCTGGACAGAAAAGCTACCCATCATGAGCAAATGAAAAAAGCACATGATTTACTTTCAGATGAAGAAAAAGAAAATAGTATAGTAAATAAATCAATGAGTTCCGTTGCACCACCATCATCGCCGGAAACGATTCTTAAGTTCCGGAAGGCTGATCACGCACGCGGAGCTTTGGGAGATGCTTTTCATGCGCTCAGACAATTTCAGATGTATGCAGTGAAAGCTGTTACACGATAATTAAGTAATTAATTAACCATTTAATATTTAAACCATGAATCACACACAAGCGGTACAAGCCGCAAACGAAGGTCACATTGTACGGCGCACATCCTGGGAAGAAAGTGTAACACTTCAACCAAAAGAAGGCCGTTTGTATAAAGGTAACAAGCTTTATGAAGCGCAACAGGAAGATGTAAATGCAACTGACTGGGAACTTACAGTAAAAAACGATCCTGTGACTGAAAAGATAATTGCTGCAGAAATTTCCCATAAGGAAGATCAGGCAAATCTTGAAGATGACAAAGCTGATAAAGCTGAAGATAGTAATACTGAAGATAATAAAACTGCTGATGAAACAGATAAAAAGAATTCAGCAAAAACTTCGGTAGCAAGTAAAAAAGATGCAGATAAGAAACCGGCCGACAACAAAAAAGTTGCTGCAAAACCCTCAAATTCTGCCAAACCAAAAAGAAAATAATACAACCCTATATTTGATTTTAAAGGTCTGCAGTAATATGCAGGCCTTTTTAATTTAAGCCATTGTTTACATTCTTCAAACCGCTTGAATATCACTGTATGCCTTAAATCATTCTATATTTATACGGAAATTATAAACCTGATGAAACATGACAATTAAAATAATTGTAGTAAGTAGCAATTTACCGGCAATAAAAGCGGGTATCATATATAATTGGAACGGCACACTTGCAGATGCTCAACCGCCGGCAGCAGTTGTAGCGGGAGATCCACCCATTGCTGCAGCAGATAAAAAGGTTTCTGTAAAAGCAATAGTTGTAATGGGAAATCCTGTTTATAAAAATGGCACAAAGTTAAACCTTTGGATAAGCCCAAATACATTAACCCATATTTTTAATCATCCAAAAAGTAATTACTATGCAATTTGATCCGACTGACCTTAAAAATATAGGTTTAAGTAAATACTTGATAGATAAAATAATGAAACTGGGTGCTGGTACAGCAACAGTATTAACCAAAAAAGTACATGTTACAGTTGACGAACTACTAGGTTTGCAATTTATACCTAAAGTATTGATAGGCGCACCGGGTGCAGGAAAGTTTATTACACCTCTTAAAACGGTATTTAAATTTAATCCGGGATCAAATCCTTACTCTGCAACAACAATAAGTATTGGATATACTAATGGATTTTCATCATCTGGAGTTCCGGTTTATAGCCTTCCACCGTACAGTAATTTTGGCTTTTCTGCTAAACCGGCAGATCAGACATTTACGGATATAGAAAACTATGATTTATGCATACTTTCAGGTTCACCGGTTACCGGTGGTAACGGTACATTAGATGTGTATGTTACATACATGATAACAGACTTGTAAGAAATTATTGAACTTAGGATTTGCAGCATAATAAAATACTTTATATTTTAAAATGATAAAAGAAATATTAAGTTCAACCCCTTCAGTAATTTATAGGTGTAATAATAGAAATAATGAAGATGAATTAATGACCTCCATTTTAATTTCAAATACAGTCGGAGTAAATTCAAGGGTGTGGTTACTTATAAAAAACAATAAAGACACAGCGGTAAATGCAGGGGCAATATTATACGGAACCCTATTAGATCCTAATGAATTAATGGACCTTCCAAATAAGCGTTTGAAATATGGTGATTTTGTTGAAGCTTATTCAGATAACGAAAACGCAATTTCATTTTATGCAGATGTAGAAAATATCAAAGAATAATGTACACCGGTATAAAAAGAACAGGTAAGAAAGAACTTCAAACAGGAAGCGTTCTTGATGCATTTTCTATTTCATATTTAAAAACCACTTTTACAGCAGGAGAAGTTTTAGGTGGGCAAAGATTAGTAAAATCAGAAGGTAATCAGGTTTTTTATTTTAATCCTAATGATGCTGATGCTTTTAAACAGATTGGGATCACACATCAAGCTGCTCTTACAGGAAAACCTATAGAAGTAATAACAGAAGGGGTTTATGAAAATTCAGGATTTTCATTTACACCTGATACAGTTTATTACGCAGCTTCAAATGGTTTGTTCACTTCTGTAATACCAACAACAGGGGTATTATTGAGAATTGGATATACCATTAATGCAACAACAATAAAAATTGATATTTCAGAACCTTTTTTTCTAATCTAATAAAATAAAATAAAATAAAATAAAATGCCAGCACCTAAATTCTTAAGACTAATCTCCGGCAAAGTAAAAGAAATCTATGCCGCAGTTGTAGCTACTGCAGATTCAATAGTAGCAACCGATGCCACCGGTAGAATTGATGTATCATTTTTACCTGTAGGAGTTGGAGCAGAAGTATTTACAGCCGTAGCAAGTGAAGCTCTTTTAGCAGGAGATTTTGTAAATGTTTATAGTAATGCAGGTGTACTTAATGCACGTAAAGCAGATGCAACAACTAACACTAAACCTGCAAATGGTTTTGTATTAGCAAATGTCGCAAGTGCAGGTGTAGCTACTGTGTATATTATAGGACAGTTAAATTCTGCTATTGCAGGGTTAACAGTAGGCAGTGAGTATTTTTTAAGCACAACGCCAGGTACAATTACTGTTACCTCCCCAAGTGCTACAGGAAATATTTCACAATTTATAGGCAGGGCAGATAAAGTTACAGAAATACCGTTTTCTAATGTAACCTACATTGAAATAGCGTAATGCCAACTATAAAACCTTTAAAAATAGTATCGGGAAAAATTAAAGAATTAATCTCTACTGATACTATTATGCCTAATCATCTTGCTCCAAGTGGAAATGATGGTGATATGCTAATAAAGGACAGTACTTTAAGCGATGGTAAAAGATGGGGTCCAATATCTTATGAATCCCCACTTACCTTTTCAACAGGTCTTACCCGTACAGGTAATACAATTACCAATAATCTTTCAACAGGAATAGCGGGAGGGCAATCTATTTTTGGCGGTATAGCAGCAGGTGAAAACCTTACACTTAATTCTACAAGCAACGCAACAAAAGGAAAGATATTTTTTGGAGCTAATTCTGTTTATGATGAAGTGAGTAACAGGTTAGGATTAGGAACAACAAATCCTGGAGGTAAATTAGAATTATATGGTGATGCGCTTGCTTCTATCCTCAATTTCCCATCAGCTACTTCTTATGGTGCTTTGGTTTTTCAACAAGGAGGGGTTCAAAAAGGATTCTTACAACTTATAGGTACAAGTTATGCTGACGCATCTCTTAGAGGTAATCTTCAAATATCTGCGAACTCAGGGAATATAACCATGAGTACAAATTTTGTAGGCATTGGAACTGAACTTCCACGAAACAAGGTAGAGATAGCAGGAGCAATATCTGTTACGGGAGCATTGGCGGCTAATATTCCTTCTCATGTAAGCATGTCTTATGAAGGCGGTGTTGGAGGATTTTTTGTTTCAGCGGGTGCAAATTCTTCAACAAGAGGCACATATATTTTTAATCAAAGAAGCAGTACAGCAGGGTTATCAAACAATGCCATTGAGATTAAAAACGATGGTAATATTTTACTCGGTCAAAGTTTAGGATATGTAGGTGTCGGTACAACAAATCCGCTAAATAGGTTTCATGTAAAAAATGCAACCAATGAAAATTTTATAGTAACAGGCGGACAGGGATTAGGAAACGGTACAAGTATAACTTCAGTCAATGATGCGGGAAGTACTTTTCAGGCTTTGGAATTTCGAGCAAGCCTTTTCAATTTTGCTTTTGGCAATGTTCTTATAAATACTTCAACTGATTCAGGATATAAACTTGATGTAAATGGTACAGGAAGGTTTGCAAGCAACTTAACACTAATTACAACCCCAACAACATCAGCATCAACCTACGACTTCATTACCCGCAACATTTCAACAGGTGTACTTGAAAAGGTTACTTCCGCTTCAATGGATGGTAGGTATATTCTTAATCAGACATCGCAGCAAGCAACATCAAATTTTAATATAAGTGGAGCAGGAGTAATTGGAACAGCTTTATCAATACCAAATAATAATGCTAATGGTTTAGCTCCATCTTTGTATGTACAAGGTGCAAATGCCGAAAGTACTGTTGCAAAATTCTGGCGAGGCGGTTCTGAAAAAGCCTTTTACATTAGTGAATCAAATAATACTTATGTAAATCTTGCAAGTGAGGGAGCACTCAGATTTAAAGTTGGAGTAACCACAGATTTACCGTACTCATCTGGAGTTGACGGAATGACAATTTTAAGTAGTGGAAATGTAGGTATAGGAACAACAAATCCTCTTGATAAGTTACATCTTTCAGGAGTAACTGCAGTTGTTAGGTCAACATCAACAAGTTATGGAGGAGGAGAATCTTATTTTGGTGATGCCGGTATTTATGGAGTATTTATTTCTTCAGGCAGAGATTTGGGCGGCACATTGACAGGACAAGCCTTAGTAAATAGTTCCTATGCAGCCTCAATAGCTGTAGGTGGAACAGGAGATATATTTAGTGTATTTAATTATCCATCAGGAGTACTTACTTCAAGATTTAGAGTAACCTCATCAGGTAATGTGATAGTAGGAAGTACAACAGGTGGAAATGTGTCCACTTCATTATATTCATCAGGGAGGGCAGATTATAAGGCATATTCGGGAGGAAGCTCAACAGGGTATGGTGGTTTTTATATCAACGGAGGCGATTACGGGAGTTCATATTTACAGTTTGGTATTAATGATGGTGTAGATAGCGCAAATACAGGAGGGGCAATTTATTATGATACAAGAAGCGGTGTAGCACCTGTAAGAATTATGACCAAGGGAACAGGAACAACAATTATGTCCAGCAGAATAGATGTTTTTTCTGATGGAAATGTAGGTATAAATACAGCAAACATAAACTCAGGATATAAACTTGATGTAACTGGTACAGGAAGATTTACAGGAAACTTAAATGTGGGCTCAGGAAATGGAATAATTGCACAAAGCGGGGGAACAGGTATTTGGTCTTTTACAAACGGTGCTGGCGGTGGTTTTTCTTTTGAGTGGATTCAGAACGGTTCTACCGCAATGAAACTAACAACAGATAATAATCTTATAGTAACTAAACTCGCAACAGGACTTACAGCACCTGCAACTACAGGAACAACAAAAATGGTTATTGTAGATGCCAATGGATTATTAAGTAATGCAACTATACCTACAGGAACACTAAATCGTAGCATAAACACTATATCAGCAAGTACAACTTTAGGGAGTGCCGCAAACACAGATTATTTTTATTTTTGCACAGGAACTATTACTGCAACTTTACCTACAGCAGTTGGTAACACAAATCGGTATGTTATTAAAAATAAAGGAGCAGGTATAATTACTTTAGCCACAACATCAAGCCAATTAATAGACGGAGCATCAACGTATTCAGTACAAGCAAATTCAGGAACTACGGTATCTTCAATAGAAGTGATGTCTGATGGAATTAATTGGGTAGTAATAAATAATTATTACTATTATTTTCCTTAAAATATTATACATTTATAACAATAATTTTAACTAATTTAAAACAAAAAACACATGACACGTAAAGAAGAATTACAGGTAGTAACAGCAGACATCAAAAGAAAACTGCAACAAGAAGTAAACAATATTGCTCAGGGGGCATATCCAATGCCTGGATTACCAACTACAGACCCGGAAGCTCTGGTAGTATTGTTTGATGCAGAAGCAGGACTTCGCATTACAGCATTAATAACTGAACTTGGTGTTTATCAAACGGAATATGAAAAGATTCCTGTAAAGAAATAAGCAATATCTTTATTACATTAATTAATTAAAAAAGACAAACGTATGGGAGCCAACACTAAAAAGTTTAATTTTTCAGCACCATTGCTGGATTCAAAAGGTAAAAAGATTTCACCGGAACAGAGCATGTCCTCAACATTGTCAGAAATGATTGGTACTGAAACAAAAGGAAAAACAATCAAATTGTATGATTGGCATAAAACGCTTCAGGTACACAAAGAAATAGATTTGGACGAATCAGATCGTTTGGACTTAGTTAAAATAATAGAAGAAAGTGATCGTCTTTTTATTTTTGTAAAAGGGCAGTTGCTTGAAGTGCTGAATAAAAAATAGCCATGGCAACAATAAAAAAAGGGCACCACAGACCGTTAATACCTGCGCTTGGTCTTTACTTTAACAAGGAAAAGATTGAGCGCAAGGTTACGTTTCATGCTTCATGCAGGTATGCAGCAACCTCTGAATCTTCTATTAATAAATTATTCGGCATAGGGTATTTCCCTTCGCACCATAATAATTCTGCAAGATTCGGGTGGAAGTATAATGCGGAAACAGACAGCATTGATCTATTCGCATACTGCTATGACAATGGTGAAAGATTATCTTCTTTGAGCAATCAGCATATTATTGCATCAGTAAATATTGGCATTGAAATTACTTTATCAATCACTGTTAAAGAAACCGCTTACATTTTTGAAATAAACGGTGGAACTTTGACAATACCTAAGACTTGCAAAACAAAACTAGGGTATAAGTTGGGAGTATATTTTGGCGGCAATGATACAGCTCCGCATGACATTAAAATATCAATATAAAACTCCCTCTATGAATTATATATTACTCGAACTTATGCCCGTTGCATCGGTTCTTGGCATAGTTACTGTTGCTGCATTAGGTATAATATCATTTGCCTATAAAAAACTGCTTGAAATTAATGAAAAGAAAATCGAAAATTTAGATGAAGAAATTAAAGCTCTAAAACTTGAAATTCGGAAAATAGAAAAAAGCATAACAGATTTGAACCTGAATATTGTGAAACAGTTAAACGAAATAACAGTTAAAGTTTATGAGTACCGAAAATAAATTAAGCGTTGAACTATACGCAAAGGTTATAGATTCCATGGTATGTGGATTTATTGTAGCAAATAACAAGGGGGAGTTTATTATCTGGAACGAAGCTGCATATAAAATGTTTAAGAAAGAATTGATAACGAGTGTGCAGGATAATTGGGTTGAAGATTGGGGTATTTTCCACATGGATAAAACAACAAAATTTCTGACTGAAGAAATACCCATGAGCCGGGCATTAAAAGGCGAAACGGTTAAGGGTGTAAAAATGTATATAAGTGTTGAAGGTCGGGAAGGAATGTTTTTAAAGGTTTCTGCTTATCCTGTTTATACATCAGAATCTGAAATAGAAGCAGCTATCGTAATGCTCGAAGATATTACTGAAGAAGAAAAATTCTGGGAT
>JACMRS010000033.1 GCA_014376345.1 Bacteroidia bacterium
CGCCTGAAATGAAATAAAATACTTGCTTTACTCTCCGGGATTTCCAGTCTTAGATGTGTGTGATTACTGTCTTTACCAGCCAAAAAAAGTTCTTTTCCTTTAAGTTTTTCCAGTATTTTAACCAGCCTCTTTTCAATATATGGTCTTACATGTTTCTCATGCAGCTCTTCATTGTAATATTTAATAAAAAAGTCGCGAGGCCTTAATGGTTTTTTGCTTTTGTTGAATTTTTTAACAATATTTTCTGCTTCAAATTCATCCAATAATTTAACTATTGCATGGTCTTCCTCAGAAACATTGAACATTTCCGCTGTTTGTGAATGAATTTTCTGTGTTAAAAGGGAATAGTTTCCAAAAGTAGTGAGCTGAACAGCATGCAACTCTACCAGATATCCGAAATAAGGATGTTTTACAAGGCTGTAGACAAGACTATATGGTTCTTTTGCATTAACCCTCAAGACAAAATTTTCTGAATTTATTCACCATTTAAACCTTCAAATATATAGTGAAAAAATCAGTTCGATTGAAAAGAGTCAATAAATTTTATTTTGGGGTGAAAATTCTTTGTTGAAATGATCTGTCAGTATGTCGCCTTCAAACACTTTGATTGCGGGCCCTTTTAACCAAACATTATTAAAAACGCCATTATTATGATCAAAACTTACCGAAAGTTTTCCTCCCGGTGTTTCTATTTCAATTTCTTGTGAAACTCCTTCTAGAGTTTCTTTAGAATCTTTTATAAATGCAATTGCTGCAGCCGTTACACCGGTTCCACAACTCAAAGTCTCTTTCTCAACACCTCTTTCATAGGTTCTCACTGAAATTCTGTTTTTTCCTGTTTTTTTAACAAAATTAACATTGATTCCTTCGGTTTTAAACTCTTCAGAATACCTTATACCCATTCCTTGTCTCACAATATCCAACTCCCTTATTATATCTGAAAAAACAATATAATGCGGCGAACCGGTATTTAGAATATAACCATCACTCCGCTTTTGAATTGTATGGACATCTTTCATCTGAAGCCAAACTTCACCAGGTTTCCAAATTGCTTTATGTGGACCATCAATGGCAAGAAAGCTGGTTTCATTCCCCTCGAAAACACCCTTTTGTTTAGCAAACTCAACAATGCATCTTCCACCGTTTCCGCACATGGTGCTTATGTTTCCATCGCTGTTGTAATAAACCATTTCAAAATCAAAACCTTCTTTATTCTGAACTAGCATTAATCCATCTGCTCCTATTCCGAATTTAGTATGGCAAAGCTTCTTTACCGATAAATCACCAAACTGTCTGTTTCGGTTATCAATGATAATAAAATCGTTTCCGGTTCCTTGATATTTATGAAAGTTAAGCAGCATGATTTATTTGTTTTCCAAAATTGTTTTTATAGTTTGATCAGTAACCTCATTTAACGGAAGGAATTTCACCGTTTGATTAATCAGGTACCATGATCCTTCTTTAGATTTAAGGTATAAATTGAGGTTGTACTCTACAATATGATCGAGTTTAATACTAAAAATTTTTATTGTTCCATCTGTAAAATTATATCCTTTAAAATTTACCGGTGACTCCCACTCTTCAACCTTATACTTATCCGGATTATTATTATCATCTACATCACTTTTGCTCTTTTTCCTTTCAACTGACGATGGTTTTGCTTTTTCTTCAAGCTGCTTTTCTCCAGGCTTTTTTACAACATCTTTATTTAGCGAATATTGGCTGTTTGTGAAAACGGTGGCTGAATATATGTTGTTCACGGCTAAAGTGGTGTCATACGTTTTTCTGTCCGAAAATACATCGGGAGAAAATTCTTCACTCCTCATCTCCTCTTTATTAACCGTCATTTTTCCGTCCGCTGGGCTATTATTAGCCATTGGCATATCGTTATCGGCTCTGTCATCCATCATTATTGGAGCAGGAGATGCTTCAACCTCCTCCATTATGGCATTTGCCTTTTCTTTATTTTCATTTAAAACAATTTCCTCTTTATTCTCTGGGATTATTGTATCCGGTTTAACAGGCTCTGCAATTGCTTCCGGATTAGTTTTTTCCTGTGAAATATCCAGTCTTTGGCTATTATTGATAAAATAAAGACAACCGAACAACAATATCACTGCGGCTGATGCATAAATCCATTTTGATACAACAAGTGTTGCAGGCTTTTTGAAGTTAGCTTTTAAATGAGCTTTTAATTCATCTTTTCCTGATTCCTTAATTGCTGAAACAAGAAGAGCGTGAGTATTAAATTCGATTTTTAAATCATTATCAGAATCAAGTTTTTCTTCAAAGGCAAACCTCTCACCAGAAGTCATCCTATTTAAAAGATAATCATCAAATAATCCGATTTGGTCTTGATTTTCTTTCATTAACTTAAAAAATCACTCTTTTTATATCTTGCCAGAAAATTCTCCTGGAGTTTTTTAAAACATTGGTACTTTTTTGCTTTTACAGTATCTGAATTGGCATAATTAAGTCTTTTTGCAATGCTTTCCATGTCCATTTCTTCAAAATAAAACATTGACAACACCTGTCTACAAGCATCTCCAAGTTCCATCACCATATCTTTTACTTTTTTAAGATCCATGTCTTGAAAGTTTCTTGTTTCTGACAATTTTTCAGTTTGCCAGTCATTCATTCTGTCAACTTTTCCGGCCTTGTTAAGTTTTTTCAACCACTGATTTCTTACAATTGCAAACAGAAAGGTGGATAATTTTGCCTCTAAAATTAGATTGCCGTTTTTTATTTTTTCCCATATCACAATTACCGCATCCTGCAAAACATCATCAACATCATCCTGAGTTCCTGAATTTTTTAAAATATGACCTCTTGCAGCATTGTAGTTATCATTATAAAGCTGACTTAATGCTGCCTTATTGCCCTTTTTGATCTCTTGAATTAGCTCTAAGTCATTATACTTTTTTACACCGAACATTTTTGTAGCCGTATAATACGTTCTTATCGATTAAGGTAAATGGTTCGAAATAAATTTATTTCTCATTCGTTTACAAAAATAGATGAATATAATTAAAAGGCAACTCGGCCTGATTGTTATATTTATTAGTTATATTTGGTATAGCTTTTGATAAACAATAACAATTAAACAATTTTAAACATGAAAAAAATATTTGGAATTCTTTTAATAGCAACCCTTGGCGGGTTTATTGCACTTGGACTTAACCGTATAGTAGACAACAAAAAAGCTAATGGATTTGAGGATATGCAGAAACGAAATTATGCTTTTGCAAGTTATTCTGCCGCTAAAGAAGGTTTAGTTGGGTTTGACTTTGTAAAGGTTGCCGAACTTTCTACGCCAACAGTCGTTCACATAAAATCGACTTATGAGGCACAAAAAACAAAACTTTCTCAACCTGATGAAACCAATCCTTTCAGAGATTTTTTTGGTGAAGATGGCCCGGGATTTGAAATGCCTATGGGACCAGGAATGGCCACCGGTTCGGGTGCCATCATTTCACAAGACGGTTATATAATTACTAATAATCACGTTGTTGAAAATGCTTCGAAAATTGAAATAGTATTAAACGACAAAAGAACTTATATAGCTGATCTTATTGGCTCAGACATTACAACCGATCTGGCTTTACTTAAAATTGATGAATCCGGCCTAGCTTTTATTCCTTTTGGTAATTCGGATGATTTAAAAGTTGGCGAATGGGTTGTTGCAGTTGGAAATCCAATGAATCTGACTTCTACGGTAACTGCCGGAATAGTGAGTGCAAAAGGCAGAAGTATTGATCTTTTGAGGCAACACGGTGACAATAAATATGCGATCGAAAATTTTATTCAAACCGATGCTGCTATTAATCCCGGAAACAGTGGTGGCGCGCTAGTAAATACTAAAGGTGAATTAATTGGAATAAATACCGCTATTGCGTCTCAAACAGGCAGTTATACGGGTTATGGGTTTGCTATTCCGATAAATCTTGCAAAAAAAATAATGGATGATATTCTGAAATATGGAAAAGTACAGCGTGGTGTTCTTGGTGTTTCAATTCAGGATATTACGCAGGAACTTGCTGATAATAAGGGTTTGAAAGATTTGAAAGGTGTTTATGTTCCTGAAGTTATTGAAGGTACAGCTGCTGCAAAATCAGGAATTAAAAAAGGAGACGTTTTACTCAGTATTAATGGCCGTTCGATCAATTCATCTTCTCAGCTTCAGGAAGAAGTTGGCAGATACCACCCTGGTGACAAACTAACTATTGTTCTTAGCAGAAACGGTGAATCAAAATCTGTTTTTCCTGTACTGAAAAGTATTGAAGGTAAAGAAACTCTTGAAATGGCCGAAAAGAAAGAGGCTGCTTCAATACAAGGTTTAAAACTGGCGCCTTTAAC
>JACMRS010000327.1 GCA_014376345.1 Bacteroidia bacterium
AGGCATTTAAAGGTTCGTGTTTTTGAATGGCCTCGCTCAGCATCTCCCTTACAGTAATACCACTCTGTTTTTTACTAATGCGATAACCGATAATGCCGCGTGAGAAATTGTCTACTAAAAAGTAAATATAGTATTTAACTTGTTCAGTTTAAAGATCGTAATATCTGCGTGCCAGAACTGATGACAAGCGGATGCGCGGATACCAACAGGATGCTTTGGTTTGGAAAATTTCTTTCTTTTAAACCCGAGCAGCTTTACATATTAGTAAAAGGTATTAAGGCCTGCATTTACCAGATTATTATTAGCTGCATAATGTGCAATAGATGAAACAGGCCAGTGCTTAAATCTTTCATCTTCAAGCAGGCTTTTGATAGTCAGCACTTCTGTTTTGGTCAGCTGGTTGGGTCTTTTAATGCTGCAAAACTGAAAGTAAGAAAAGGAACATTTTACTTTGGCTTCCAGCATCCAGTTGTAAAGTGTTGAGGAAGAAATACCAAAGAACCTGCCTGCTTTTTTGAGATCCATGGAACCGCTCACTCGCTGCACAGCATCGCAGACCTGCTCCCTGTAACTGAATAACATTTTTTTAATTTCAGCAGACTCCTTTGCGATCCTCCTGAAAGCTGATATCAGTCTCAGGTAAGAAACAAAAATAGCTTGGGCTTTTTGATGTTTTGCAAACTGCTGAAGCATCTCCATCTTTTCAGATGCGATTTCATTGAGCTCACATCCTGAATATTTATCCGCTTGTTCATTTCTCCAGCGGTGTAAGTTTGAAGAAGGAATGGTCTTGAATAACACAATAGGAACCGCATCACAAAGTCCCAGTCGGATCAGATGTTTGAGCGAGGTATCATAAGAGAGTCTGATCATTACGTTTTTTCATTTTTTGTTCAGCTTTTCCGGCTGTTCCTGTTCCTCAAATTCGAGATTATCCACATCATTATTAAAGTTTTCATCCATGTTTTCAATATGTTTAGGAATTACCATGGTCAAAAATAAAAAATATTTATGGTTTTGATATAGAATATTTATATTTTTACAAACACCAATTGAAACTACATTCGTTATATTTTAGGGTTGTTAAACGGAATTTTAATCAGCAGATCATTTGCGTGAGGGATAGAAATGGAAAGCCCACAGCAGCGGTGGACTATGCGTGGCGCGAGGACTTGGAATGGATAGCCCGACCCCGATTGCGAGTGGAAATATCCAAACAAAACAATACCTCTCATCTCGAATCGGGGACACGCCCAATTGTTTTAAATCATAGCCAACCATAACTTAATTATGAATTACGGAATTACGGAATTACGAATATGGAAGTTTTGTCACTCATGTCCTTTCGGTCCTTTTGGGCGTAATTTCAGTTTATGAAAAAATCAGTTTTATTGATATCTTTAATATTAACCTTTGTTAACCAGGGTTTTTCTCAGTTAACAAACGAAGTTAACAAAGGATATAAGTACAATAACAATTTTGATTTGGCGCTTGCTACCGAAGGCAAACAATCATTAGCAGCGCTTTCGTGGGTTCATTTTAATGCAGTTACAAAGAATAAAAAATTCAAGGTTGGATATGGTGTAAGGTTTAGTTCACAGGTTGGTAAAAATCTGAATTACGAGACTGCACCTGCTATACTAACCTCAAAGCAAAGAGGACCTCAGGTATTGTTTACTGAAATATTTTATGAGAACGTTGATACTTTGTTTGTTGCAAAGTCGCAGAATAATTTTTTAAACCTCAGCATTAATTTGCAATATACTTTTAAAGAGAAATTTGATATTGGTTTTAACATTGATGCGGCGGGCTTCTCTTTCGGAAAAAAAACAACCGGCAGATATATTTCCAGTCAGTCTTCTCAAAACGGTTCAACACAAACAGCGGCGCCTACTTCATTAAATTTACTTCTTGTTAGTGACAATGATATCGGAGCCTTAAATTCTGAATTTTATTTCAGATATTGGTTTAAGCCAAAGTGGGCTATCAGGGCAGGTGCTTCATTTGCTTTTACAGAATATAAAACTGAAAATAAACTGAGATTAGACAATGACCGCTGGAGAAATAAATCACTGATGGGCATGATTGCAATTACATTTTCACCATTCAGATAAACAAAGAAATTATGTATAAATTATTTATTGTACTTGCCGTAACAGTACTTTTTACCCTGACAGGGTTTAAGTATAAAACTCAAAATACAGAGTGGACATTGGTATCATCTTCCGTTACTTTTAAAATAAAGAATGCAGGATTTACTGTTGATGGAAAATTTGGCGCCATGTCGGGAACAATTCTATTTGATCCTGCAAAAACTACCGATAATTCAATTGATGTTTCCATAAATGCCGAAAGTATCAGCACTGGAAATGGCACGAGAGACGGGCATTTAAAAAAGAAAGAATATTTTGATGTGGCAACATATCCTAAAATAAGTATGAAAGGCACCTTGATTGCAAAGCTTACTGACGGCACTTATAAAGGATATTTTAAACTGACACTTAAAGGTAAAACAAAAGATGTGGTAATGCCGTTTACATTCTCGGAAAGCGATGGCAAGGGAACTTTTAAAGGAACTCTTAAAATTAACAGACTGGATTATGGAGTAGGAGGAAGCAGTATAGTGATGTCTGATGATGTTAATCTCAGTATTGTAGTAAGCACAGTTAAAAAACAATAAATGCTTAAGGAGATATCTAAAAAACAGTTGTCAGAACTTAAATCTATTCTGAATCAGATAGTTGATTCAGACTATTCAAGAACCATCGGAGTTCTTGAAAACAGCACTATTGGCAGACATGTAAGACACATACTTGAGTTTTATGAGTGTCTTTTCATTTCAAATACCTCTGACATTATTTGTTATGATGACAGAAAAAGAAATCTGCTTTTGGAAAAAAATGTGCGTTTTGTTTGTGATTATATTGATGAAATTATAGATTACATTGAGAAGGCAGATGTGAATAAACGATTGCTTTTGAAGTGTAAATATGAAGGTTCGGAAAAAACAATGGAAACTTCATTGTTTAGAGAAATGACCTATAATATTGAACACACCGTGCACCATCTGGCAATTATCAGAATAGCGATTTCTTCTGAGTTGAAATATATAGATCTGTCGGGCACATTTGGCTATGCAGATTCTACGATTCAGTTTTTGAAACAATCGAAGAACTAGCCTCACCCTGCCCTCTCCCGAG
>JACMRS010000328.1 GCA_014376345.1 Bacteroidia bacterium
AGTATCAGACATAAAGTTTTCTTTGAAACCGGCTCTTCAACTTTAAGTCCGACTGCAATTACTTTTATAGATTCTGTAGGAACAAGACTAAAACGTTATTCACGTTATAAAATCTACCTTCACGGACATACTGATGATATCGGCAGTCCTGAAACCAATGCCATACTTGCAAATAAACGTCTTGAAAGTGTTTTAGTCAGACTCAGACAAATAGGAATTGATTCTTCAAAAGTACTCGGCAAAAGTTACGGAGAAGAAAATCCGATTTCCCCGAATACCACCGATCAGAACCGCAGTCAGAACAGACGTGTTGACATTTCTGTAGTTAGATATGATAAAGACACATTGATTGTTTATGATGCTTGCACAGAATTTTTTGTCCCCAAAGGTGCATTTTTTCCATTGCTGAATGAGGATATTGATTTCGGTCCACTGCTGGTTACTAATGATGCGCAGTTTGCTAAATCAGGATTGCCTTCAACAGATGTAAATGGCAAAATGTTATATTCAGTTGGCATGATAAGGTTTAACACGCTTTTAAGCGGTAAGCCCGCCAGGCAGAATTCTAAAAGAAGCATTGAGCTTAGAATTTGCAATAAAAACAATCTGGACAAAGCAATTGTCAACTGTCTTGTAACAGAAAAAGACGGAAAACAATACTGGCAGACAATTTCTCCTGAGAAAAAAGTAGAAAATGACAAGTTGATTATAAAAATAACCGGCGATTGTAAAACTTTCAATTTCACAACAGATATGGCTATCAAAACTCTTGATCTGTGTGAATCTCCTTTTATATTATCAAATTTACCCGCCCAGCAACCGGGAAATATTACAACTGATAATTTTATTTTCGATAGAGGTACTTCTGCTTCAACAAAGCCGATTTTATTTAAAGAACTTCAAAATACCTGCGAGAGAATTCAACGCAGTGTTTTTGAAAATATGGGTACTGAAAGTTATATCGAAAAAGGAAGGTTCATAGAAATTATGGCCGGTAAAGGTGAAAGTGAAGAAAGTTTCAGCAATGCTAAAATCTATTTTGTACAGAAGCGTAGTAAATCTTTGCCCTCATTTTATGAAATGAACAAAGAAACTTCAACATGGGACATATTATCTCCTGATCTTCAGATTGTACACAAAGGCACCTCTTGCATTATATATAGTTTTCCGGTAAGAACAACCGGAATTTATGTGCTGGTAGATTCGCTGACTCCTTTTGAACAAAATGTGACTATTAAAACAAAAAAATACAAGCCTGAAACAATGTATATCTATTACAAACCTGTTGCAAAAAGAGGAAAGGCATTGGGTAACGGTCCTAAAGACGAACATTTTTTCAAGTTCCCTTATGCAACCACTCTACCGGTAATTGGCGAAAACAAAAACAACACTTTACTTGTTGCTGATACTGACAATAAAGAGGCGATGAAACTCAGTAAAACTAAAATTACAGACTTAAGATACAAGCGCAGAAAACACCTTTATCTGGTTAAGAAAAAACAATTTTCTGTTTCAACAGACACCGATAAAGATCTGGGCAAACTTTGCAAAGCAAAAAGAAGAAACTGAGATTACGATTTCTGATTTCTGATTTTTTGATTTCTGAATTTTATTTTAGATTTGTGATTTTAGATTAGTGATTTAAGATATAAGGATTCGTCATTTTGAGCGTAATTTCACAACATTAAATATGCGAAGCATTTAAATGTTAGTGAAATAAAGTAAAGAATCTCCTAAGCAAATAATTTGGGATTTGTCATTCATCACTTCATGTAGGGTCACACTGCAGTGTGTCCACCTTCCAGATGAAAATTGGTTACCAAAAAGTCATTCACCAGTTAAATTTATAATCAATTTAATTATTACAAAATGAAAATAGTGAACACACTGCACAGCTGTGTGCCATTTAAATTATAACACAAAAGAGACGCGTTAAAACGCGTCTCTACGTGCCCTTATAATTGATCATGATTTATAATCCCCAGGCTGAAGGCCTCTAACATCTCAACCTGGGGCAACGCCCCAAGAATATATGCATGAATGACCGAATTGGATTACGGGTGGACACACTGCCGTGTGCCCCTGCATTATGAAAACATAAAATATCAGAAATCAAACTGATTCAGATCTTTTATATCTGTGATAAAAAAACATCGGCAGAAATCCAAAATTAATAAGAACAACGGCCATAATCAAAATAAATGCTGCACCTTTCCAATGTAAAAACTGGAACAACAAACCTGTGGTGGTCATAAATGTGGCAATGAAGCCTACTACATAAATTGCTTTTTTCATAATATCCTCCTTTTTTTTAGTTAGTAATATAATTGTATCCTGTTGTATTTTTAAAATACCGTTTTCACCAAAAGACTTAATTACCTTGTCATATATTTGCTCAAAATCAGAACCATCATAGTTTTCAATTAAACAACAGATGTGATCAATCAAATTGTCTTCAAGGTCATTAAATTTTATTGAATTAGGCATTTAGTTAATAATCATTTTGTAAGGATAAGGTCCTAGCTTCATCATTCTACTTATTAGATTTTCAAATAGGTTCACTTTCATATTACTTCTGTTGAAACGATATGTATACTCGTCAATGTAAGCCTGTAGATGGTTTGCATGATGATGTATCCCTCTTAACCAACTTTTGAATCCCATTATAGCTCGATGTAAATCAGGAAAGTTTTTACC
>JACMRS010000329.1 GCA_014376345.1 Bacteroidia bacterium
AGCTACAAAATCAGCAGCAGCATCAGTTAAAATCACTTTTACTTCGGCACCTTGTTTTACAAGAAGGCGTACCAGTGCAGGTGTTTTGTAAGCGGCAATGCTTCCTGTTATTCCAAGTAAGACTTTCTTACTCTTCAGTGTCATTTTCCGGAGTACGGAAGTAAACTTTACCTTCCAAGAATTCTTTAGTAGCTAATAAAGTAGGTTTTGGCATACGCTCATAATGAGAAGAGATCTCAATTTGTTCGCGATTTTCAAAAACTTCTTCAAGATTGTCATGCTCACTGGCAAATTCTGAAAGTTTACCCTGAAGCTCATCTTTAGTCTGTGCAGCTATCTGGTTTGCTCTTTTAGAAATAATGGCAACACTAAGATAAATGTTACCTGTTGGTCCGTCAAGATCTCTAAGGTCGCGCGGATCGGCTGTAAGCGGGTTATTATTTTGTATCATTGCAATGATTAATTTATTTTTTGTTGTTTGTGTTTTTGAAGGTTTTTCTTAGCTTTCTCAAATATTTCAGTAGCTTCACTGTAATAGCGGCTACTTGGCGCATTTGTTTCTTTAAACTCTTCGTATTCCAGAAAAACCTGATTGTAGCGCTCTTCTTTTTTAGTTTCAACACTGTTTTTAGCCAGCATAAAAGTAGATTTTACAATCATAAAATCTATAAGATCCTTGTCATCAACATCCGGATAGTCTTTTAAAATATTTTTAAAAGAAACAGCCGCAGCTTTAAATGCTGAAATTTTATAATACAGATAAGCGTTGTTATAGGCTTTTTTATGAAGAGACTTTCTTAAAGTTTCAATTTCTTTATTACAGGTTTCTTTATAAATACTTTTTGGGTATTGATTAAGGAAAAGTTGAAGTTCTGCTATTCCGCGAATGGTTGAAGTAGGATCAAGGTAATAGGGAAGGGCATCCCTGTAAATACAATGTGCAAAAAGGTATGCGCATTCTTCCTGGTGCACGCTGTTAAAAAAGGTTTGTGTGTAGTTTTTAAAATGATAAGCTGCCAATTCAAAATTACCCATTCCATAATGGCAATAAGCATAATAATAATAAATCTCCTCAGCTTTGTCGGTACCTCTGTAGGTTACAAGAAGTTCTTCAAGTAAAGGAAGTGCTCTTTCATAATCTTTTTTATGGTACATCTTAAGCGCAACAGCATACTTCTCTTCCGTATTGCCCGATTTTAAGACACGTGAATATTCTGTGCAGCTTCCTGCAAACAAACACGAAATCAGTAAAATGATGGTAGCCTTTGACATGAACCCGCAAAGATAAAGAAAAGTTTGATATTTTTAATCCTCTTGCCCGGGATTTTAGCAGCGGGCATTTTAAGCATTTACTGGCTTGTCAATTACCTTATAGCCAAACTGCAATACTGGCACAACCCCATCCATGCGGGAGTCCGCCTTTAAATTCACGACTGAGATATACTTTCTGATATTCCAGCACAACTCTTTTGTAAGATACTGTTACTGAGGCTTTTGCCTGCCCCACAAATCTGTCAACATCAGAAGATGGGATAACATTTGGACTGCTGTGATTAAAAACACCACCTTGTAAAGTGGCATTATACCCAACTGCTTTTATATTGGCTTTTCCTGTAAAATAACACTGAAAATTATTTTTACCTCTTTTCAGGCCGATAACATTGAAATAATCTGTCAGTAAACCGGCACGAATTTGAGTTCCTATAGCAACATCAGTAAATAAAGTACCAACGCGGGCTTCTCCGGATAAAAGTAAATCTGCGTATTTTCCGGTAATTAAACCCTGCTCCAGCATAAAATTGTAATTGACTATGGCATCTGTATGAATCTGATATTGCCAGCCATTGGGGGAAATGTTATGAAGCCAGTGGTGAATTTGCTTTTGTTCCTGCTCTCCCATTGATTCCGGTCCGATAAGTCCGAGTGCCAATGAAGTTGTAAACCTTTGTTTTTTTTCTGTACTAATGGAAAGCAGAGAATGAGTAAGGTAAAACATGCCTGAATAAGGTCTTTCGCCTGCGTATAAACCTTTATAGCTGATGCTTCTTGGTGTGTACCCGTCTTGCTGAAATGTTAAAGTATATATTTTTAAAGTAGAGGGTTGAATTGTGAATAATAATTTAGAAACAGGCGATTTGCCAATTGCTTGAGCGGTATAATCAAGCCTCAGGCCCTGTGTGTAATAGCGGTCAGTTTCACTAAAGAAATCATTGTCATAGGTAAATTTTATACGATTACTTCTGTAAAAATCCTGAGCATCTGCAGTATAGACAGTCATTAGGATTGCAAACGTATAAAGATATTTCATAATTTAATTTACGATACAACTCAAATTTAAGATTGCATAAAAAAAGCCCCTGTTAAGGAGCTTTTTTTTATAAAAAAGAATGAATTAATTTAAATCAAGTTTTTGAACGTTTACAACTTCAACATTAGTACCACCAGAAATTGCAGTATGCTTCCAGATAATAGCAACTACTGAAAGATTAGAAGGAGTCCATGTTAACAGTTTGCTTAAACCTGTTGGAAGTGCTTTTGAAAAAGTTTTTTCAACGATCTGGTTTGCTGTAACAGCACCATTAACAATTTCATCACCATAAGCAGTTGCAGACATCATCGCCCTTAAAACCTGATTGTGAGTATACGGAGTAATTTTTTGTCCATTCACAATCTGATGAAATACAACACCATCTTCAAGTACAAGAATACTCATTTTATAATTACCGTTTAAAGCATTAAAAAATTTAGTTTTTGTTTTAACATTCAATGTGCCATTTGCTACAGAAGCTTCAATTATTGAACTGGCATCAGGAGCTACAGCTGAAAAAGCCTGAATCTGTGAACTTGCAGTAGTATTAGAGTTAGATGCTGAACCACCGAATTTAGCATTTGGCGGAATTAGATAAGTAGGTGCTGAATATGAATTGTTAGCAACAATAAGTGAAAGTAATTGTCCGCCTGCATCTGCTACATAAAGAGAATCGTTGGCCGGAGCATTGCAATGCACAACAATTGGAACTACTTTATTAGAAGGATCAGCAATTACTTTCTCATAATTAGGAATGCCAACAGAACCGCAAGGATTACATTCACTTCCTGAATAATAAAGGAATAAAGCATTTTTAACAGTTGGATAGGTATCTGGATTTCCACCACCGCCACCACCATTATTTCCTCCTGGTGTGTCTTCTGTTTTTTTACAGCCTGAAACTATCATTAGTCCAATAGCTGCAATCATTAATAAATTCTTTCTCATTTTATTGTTTTTTTAGCAATAATAATATAAAAAACTTTAATTAAATCTAATATTTGTTAAATATTCCATTAATATGACAAATTATACCATATTTTCACCATAATGGTAAGTTTTTAATAGAAACCCGGCTGGAATTAAAAGCTCATTTCTTCTCCTGAACGCTCCAGAGGAACAGGTTTTGTCTTCTTTTCACTGACTGAAAAACTTTTACCAAACTTCCAGGTTAAAGCAAAATTTAAAATTCTCGATTCCCTTTTACGATAACTGTCTGATATAAAATTAATATCTGAAGATTTGATCTTAAATCTTCTGTTGTTAAATGCATCACTTAAGTTTACAGCAATGGAAAACTTGTTTTTTAGGAAATCTTTTCTCAACGCAAGGTCAAGTGAATAGTTTGGATATATAGTTCGCTGTGGAATTAATGAAGGTCCGTTATA
>JACMRS010000330.1 GCA_014376345.1 Bacteroidia bacterium
AAGTAAGGCTGAAATTATATTTAAGCCGCTTGCCGGTTCTTATAATGCGCCATTTTCTTTGCCTAAAAGATTGGTACTGTTTCAACCTGATCCTAACACAGGACTGAATTATCTTATTCTTGATTATTTAAATAACACAGGTGAGTATGATGCAATAAACAATCAGTATAAATTTAACGTTACCAGGCATGTGCAGAATTTATTTAATGATAAAATATTCAGAAATACAGATAATAACCTTGGTTTTTACCTTGCAATTCCTTCTGATTCTCCTTTAACTCCATCACGGATTGCTTTGGATACCCGAAAAGGAATAGCAGGTGGATTTGCATTGAAACTTTATTATACAAAACTCTAACGCTTTAAATGGACAATAACAGCCGCAAACCATACCAGCTGGTAAGCAGGGAATGGAAAAAGGAAGATACCATCATCAAGGTAAAAAATTCAATAATCGGAGGCAACAATCTGTCAATAATTGCCGGTCCCTGTGCAATTGAAAATGAAGATCAGATTTTCACAATTTGTGAGTTTCTTAACAAGCACAATATTAAGCTGTTAAGAGGTGGTGCTTACAAACCCAGAACATCTCCCTATTCATTTCAGGGATTGAAAAAAGAAGGTCTTATTTTAATGAAAAAAGCAGCTGATAAATTCGGGATGGCAGTTGTTACAGAAGTGATGGAAACCAATCTTGTAGATGAGGTTTACCAATATGCTGATATTTTTCAGGTAGGAACCAGAAATATGCAGAATTATCAGCTTTTAAGGGCTTTAAGCAAAACTGACAAGCCGGTTCTTTTGAAACGCGGAATGAGTTCGACAATTGAAGAGTGGCTTTTGGCAGCAGAATATATTTTAGCAGGCGGAAATGAAAAAGTTATTTTATGCGAAAGAGGTATCCGTACCTACGAACCTGCTACCAGAAATACACTTGATATTTCCGCGGTACCTCTTGTAAAAGCATTGAGTCATTTACCTGTAATAGTAGACCCTAGTCAGGGTACCGGAATAAGAGAACTTGTAGCACCTATGAGCTATGCAGCCATAGCTGCAGGTGCTGATGGTGTGATGGTAGAAGTACATAATAATCCAAAAGAGGCACTTTCAGACGGACCTCAGTCATTGTATTTTGATCAGTTTGAAGCTATGCTTCCTGTGATTGGCAAGCTTGCAGAAATCAGCGGAAAACGTGTTGATTTTGATTATAGTCGAGAAGTTATTTCATAAAGTTTAAAAAAAATTTGACAAAGATAAAATTACGGTTATCTTTGCACTCCCAATGAACGGTGTGGTAGTTCAGCTGGTTAGAATACTGCCCTGTCACGGCAGGGGTCGCGGGTTCGAGTCCCGTCCACACCGCTGAAGAGCTTCGGATAATCCGGAGCTTTTTTGTTTTAAATATATTCTGTTCTTTAAAATTATTTTACTTCAGCTGGTTAGAATACTGACCGGGTTCGAGTCCCGTCCAACCGCAAAGAAGCTTTGGAATTTTCCAGAGCTTTTTTTGTTTTATTCATAAGCTGTTTTGAATAATGGCCGGGTTCGAGTCCCGTCCACACCGCTGAAGAGCTTCGGATAATCCGGATCTTTTTTGTTTTGATGCCTCATTATGTTTACATAATCTATTCTGTTTCTCACAATGTATACTACAAAGGAGAAACATCTGATCCTGAGCAACGACTTAGTGGTAATATATTTAACAAAACCCTCCAAAACCTCATTCAAAATTTACTATTAAGATCGGTTGATTAAATTATCATGCCTAAATTGCAGGCGGATTATGAATCACCCATCCTCTCTTATAGCCGATCTTGCCCTGATTCTGGGTGCCGCTGCAGTAATTATTCTGCTATTTAAGTGGCTTAAGCAACCCGTTGTGCTTGGTTATATTATCGCAGGATTGCTCGTTGGTCCGAATTTTAAGCTTTTTCCAAGTATTATTGATGTGGCAAGTATCAGAATCTGGGCAGATATTGGCGTTATTTTTCTGCTTTTTGGTCTAGGACTTGAATTTAGTTTCAGGAAATTGGTGAAAGTTGGTGGAGTTGCTGTTTTAACTGCATTTACAGGTGTCGGATTGACAATGTTGCTTGGATTTGCAGTCGGAAAATTAATGGGATGGGCCAATATGGACTGTCTTTTTTTGGGCGGTATTCTCGCAATAGCTTCAACTACAATTATTATTCGTGCTTTTGAAGAACTCAATGTTAAAACACAGAAATTCACAAGTATTGTTATGGGTGTGCTTGTTGTAGAAGATCTGGTTGCTGTTGTGTTGATGGTGTTACTTTCAACCGTTGCAATCAGTAGGAAATTTCAAGGTGTTGAAATGCTGTTTTCTGTTCTGAAACTAATATTTTTTCTTGTGCTTTGGTTTGTTTCAGGTATTTTCTTCCTGCCAACCATTCTTAAAAAAATGAAAGGTTTAATGAATGATGAAACACTTCTGATTGTTTCTCTGGCATTGTGTTTTCTTATGGTAATACTGGCTACTAAAGCAGGATTTTCTGCACCGCTTGGTGCTTTTATAATGGGTTCGGTTTTAGCAGAAACAACAAAAGCAGAAAAAATAGAACACCTCGTCAGTTCTGTTAAAAATCTGTTCGGGGCAATCTTTTTTGTATCTGTTGGTATGCTTATAGAGCCTGATATGCTATTCACCCATGCCGGTCCTATAATAGCAGGTACACTGGTTTTGTTGATCGGAAAGCCAATATTCGTCACTTTAGGGGCTTTGGCTACCGGACAGCCATTAAAAATATCTGTGCAAACCGGTATGAGTCTATCTCAAATTGGCGAATTTTCATTCATTATTGCAACTCTTGGTATCACACTCGATGTAACAAGTGATTATTTATATCCTGTAGCTGTTGCAGTTTCTGTGCTTACAACTTTTACTACTCCTTTTATGATCAGGCTTTCAGAACCTGTTTATACTTTTCTGAACAAAGCATTACCCCCCAAATGGATTTCTTCAATAAACAATTATAGCCATGGAGCGGAAGATATTGTGGAAATTAGTGACTGGCGGAAATTAATCAGGTTTTATATCATTAATGTTCTGGTATTTTCTGTGGTTATAATCAGTATCATATTGTTAAGTATTAATTATTTCGATCCACTTATTTCAGGTTATAAATTGCATAAAATAATAACTCTGATACTTACGCTCGCCATGCTGGCGCCTTTTTTATGGGCTCTCGCATTCAGAAGAACCCAAAGGCAGGCTTATGCAAATGTGTGGACTCAGACTTCCCAAAGAGGACCGCTGATTGCATTGTTATTGTCAAGAGTTTTACTTGCAATATTTTATCTTGGTTTCTTTTTTAACTTTTTGTTTTCAACCGGTATCGCTATTGTTGGTGTTATAATAAGCTGTGTGGTGCTTTCATTTTTTTATAATAGAATTAAAAGATTTTATGGAAAAATTGAAGTGAGATTTTTAATGAATCTGAACGGACGTGAACTTGATGATGGAAAAAATTATCAGGTTTTAATTCCCTGGGATACCCACCCGGCAACATTCAATATCAGCGCTTCTTCTGATCTGGCAGGTAAAACACTGGAAGAACTTGGACTTAGGGAATTATTCGGCATTAATATCGCTGTCATTCACAGGGGAGAAGCAATAATAAATGTGCCTTCAAGGTTAGAAAGACTTTTCCCGGGAGATGAAATTTCTGTAATTGGAACAGATGAACAGCTTAAAAAACTTAAAATTAGTCTTGAGAAGTCGGTTCATGAAAATTTCAGACCGAAAAGAGAGGTGTCGCTACAACATTTTACGATTTCACAAAATTCTAAATTGATCGGTAAAAACATTCGTGAATCTGATATCCGGAATCTTTCAAAAGGTCTGGTGGTAGGAATAGAAAGAAACGGTTTGAGAATTCTCAACCCTGAATCAGGCTTTGTGTTTAATGTAAATGATAAGGTTTGGATTGTTGGAGATGAAAAAAGGATAAGGATTTTGAATAAAGAATCAAATTGAAACGTTTAATTATTTCAGTACCAGCAGTTTTTCACATACAACATGACTCAAAGTTTCGGAAGTACGCTTGCCATAACTAACAGTCATACTGCCATCAAATGACTCAACAGAACGAATTTTTATTTTAACACCAAGACTTAAGTCGCGGCTGTTTAGAAATTTCAAAAATTCATTTGATGAATGAGTAATAGCAGCAAGCGTAATGGTTTCGGAAGCTATACAAGTGCTTAACTTCACATAATCCATCCCCTGAATTTTTCCATTTTTATCAGGTATCGGGGATCCATGCGGGTCAATTTTCGGAAATCCCAGAAGTTTGTCCATCTTGTCAAATAATAGTGGAGACTGGATGTGTTCAACCTGCTCGGCAATTTCATGAACCTGTTCCCAGCCAAATCCCATTTTTTCAACCAAAAACATTTCAGTGAGCCTGTGTTTTCTTATAATTAATGCTGATTCTTTACGACCTAAATCTGTAAGTTTTAAAGGTTTGTAGCTTTCATAATGAACAAGATTTTTTTCGGAAAGCTTTTTCATCATGCTGTTTACTGTCGGCATTTTGATCTCAAGGCTTTTACTCAGATCATTCACGCTAACTTCTCCTTTTTCATTCGCAAGATTGAATAACGCTTTCAAATAATTCTCTTCGACCAATGAGTTCATGAAGCAAATTTAAATGAAATGACTATTAAATCAGATATTTAAATTTTTTAAGGAAATACAAATGCAAAAAAAAAGCCACCTTTCGGTAGCTTTTTTATATTGTTACTGGATAATATTAGTTAGCCAATGGGATGTAGAATGAATCACCAGATTTGTACGGGTAGCTATAGATAATAGCTTTAGTTTTAGTTTTGGTAGCACCTCTTTTCATGTTGATTTTCACCTTAGTACCTTTACCATTAAATTGTTTAGCAGTCATTTCAGTGATCTTTTTAACATAGAACTGGTTGTCAAAACTCATGATGCTTGATGGAGTAGCACACTCATTAGCTTCAGCACAAACTGTTACTGTTACATAATTTCTGAATTTCAACGGTGTGTTTTCCATATCATAAGTTTTAGAATAAACTTTGATTTTACCGCTTTTTTTCCATGTTTTAGCAACTTCTTCAGTTGTTTTGTTTGGATCGTTTCTTACATCAACGTTAGTAGCTGTCATTTTGCTGCCAGATTTGTTAGTTGTAAAATAAGTAGTAGATTGACCATCAAGTAATACGTAGCTAACCGGGTTAGTAACATAAGATTTTGGTGGAATAAAAGTAATACTTTCAGCAGCGCCGTTGAAATTGTATTTTCTGCCGCTTTCGATATAAGCTGATTTATACCAATTAACGTATAAAGGCTTATCAGTTTTGTTGTAAACAGTATAATTTAAAGTACCATTGCGATCCCATAAATCATAAGTGATACGAATTTGATCGTTTTCACTCACAATGTTTTTTGCTGCATCTTTGGTTCCCCCTACTGCTTCACACTCGATTAGCTTTACCCATGTGTTACACGAGCTTAAAGCTACTAATGCCATTGTAACGGCAACTAGTTTTGTTGTAATTTTTTTCATGTTTTTATTTTTATTTAATTTTTTAATGCAGCAAATATATGCCATTACATTAAACTTCGGTAATAACACATTTGATGTATTTTAAAAAAAATGTTGTTTAAAGCTTAAAATGATTCTTAAAATCAATTTAAGGTGAAGAGAAGATTACTTACCGCTCACAATATGAATTACTCCATTAATCTGAACATCAGGTTTTTGTTTTGCAGTCGAATTATTTTTATAAACGTCAATTAAATAATAATATACTCCGTCGGAAACAAGCGGCCCTGTAGACATTATTCTCCCGTTCCAGCATTGCTGAGGAAGATTGCCTTTAAAAACTAGTATTCCCCATCTGTCATAAATTCTGATTTTGACTTCACTACACTCAGGATTAATACCTTCCACTGTATAGCAATCATTAATATTGTCAGCGTTTGGCGTGAAAATATTAGGAATTTTAAGTGATTGAAGCGGATCAGGAAATAAATTAACACTCAGTTCTGCAGTATCTATACAATCAGATGCCGTGCTTTTAACTGTTAGCGTTACCTTATATTTTCCGGCTGTAACATATTTATGTTTAGGGTCAGTATCAGTAGAAGTTGTACTGTCACCAAATTTCCAAATTGGATTGGTATAATCCGTCGAATTGTTTTTAAACGTCACTTCATAGGAACATGGACTGGACTCAAGTACAAAATCTGCAACAGGTGAGGGTAATACCTCGATTTCTGTAGAATCCGTCTCAGAAATATTACAAGAAAATGAATCAACAGTAGTAAGGAAAACCTTATACTTACCCTGTTTGGTATAATCATGCACCGGGTTTTTGTCATTTGAAATTGCACTTCCATCACCAAAGTCCCAAAAGAATTTCCTTCCCTTTCTACTTGTGTTTGTAAATATTACTGATAAAGGACCGCAACCTTTTTTAGGTGTAGCTGTAAATGAAGCATCTACTTGAAAAGTGATCTGGAAATCTATTTTGAAAGCTGCATTACTGCATCGGGGACTAAAATTTGTGCTGAAAGCTGCTCCAGGTGTTATCGGAAAATCATTGTAATGACTGGAATTGCTGGGGCAACTTGCACAAACAGCCTGATAAACAACACCATTTTTGTCAAATCTGCTGGTGCCTCCGTCTACATGGTCTTCAGTTTGGTTGCCACCAAAATAGGTGGCATGAAGCAGTGATTCAGCATTCCTGCCAAGTACTATCAGATAAAAATCATTGTCATCAGTTGTTTTTTGTAATGCATCCACACTCACAGGCAGATTTTTAGTTGTATTTCCATGAAGACCATCGTAAGAAATATCTGAACCCCAACCGGACAAGTATATATTAAAGCATTTGTCAACTAAAAAGGCTGAAGGAGAAAATTCAGGATTGTTTGTTCTGAAACCTATTGTAGTGGCAAAACTTTGGGTCGAAAAATCATTCGAATACCGCACAATAAACTGACTTGTATTGTCTTTTCCGTAAGTTTTTGAAGTGCGGGGTATGTTGCCTTCTGTTTGGCCTGCAGCATACAACTTTCCATTGTCATCAAATTCTATAAAATAAACCTGATCGTAGGCAGAAGTGCCAAAATATGAAAATCTGTCAATTGAACCGTTTTTTGTTAATCTTGCAAAAAAACCATCTGCTCTGCCACCCTGATAAGTAGTTGTGCCAGCAGTTGCAATTGAAGAAAGACTTGTACTTGCTGTGCCTCCGCCAACATAAATACTGCTGTCATTAAGTTTTACCGAATAACAGGCATCATCAGAATTTCCTCCAAGAAATGTGCTCCATTGAAGGATTCGCAAACTTGAATCCAGTGAAAAAACACAACCATCCTGTTTACTGCCTTTAGTGGTCTGGCTTGCGTTTTTTAATGGAAAATTGGAAGATTCAGTTGTTGAAGCAACATAAACGTGGTTTAAACTGTCGGGAATAATATCACCTCTGAAATCATCTGAATAATTATATCTTAAAGTATTGCTGTTTAATCCATCATCAGAATTTCCTCCAATAAAAGTTCCTCCTAACAATGTAGATCCGTCTGAACTTAATTTACATACAAAAATATCTGCATTGCCATTATGAGAAGTATCATAACCTAATTGGTGTACCGGGAAGTCTTTTGAAAACGTAGTGCCCATAATCAAAAGGTTGTTTTGATTGTCTGCAACAAGACTGTGAGGAAATTCATTGAGTGTACCGCCCAGATAAGTAGCAAAAAGCAACGTTTTTCCAGTAGAATCATATTTACTGATAGTAACATCACATGGCAAGTTGGCCGGTGCCTGATTAACTCCTCCTTTATAGGTTTTCTGGAAAGCACCAAAGGTAACAGGGTAATCTTTTCCAGGTCCTCCGTTAGTTATACCTGCAGAATAAAGATTGGCACGGTGATCATAAGTTGCCGTAAATCCAAAATTATCTCCTCTGGAACCTGAATAAGTAGAAAAAATAAGCACTGGATCTATTATCAGTGCATAATTTTTATTGTAAACGCCGGTTTTAAAACTAACTTGAATTTTATTTGGATCGCTGTTATCAGTGAGGCTGTAATTGCACTGTACAGTTACTTTTTCACCGTTAATTAACTGATAAGCAAATGGCTTCGATTCAACCAAATCGCCGAGTGAAGTGCCAATATATAAATAACCTCCTTTTAAAGTAATATAATCTGCACCCTCATATCTGAACCGGATTTCAGAAACATCAGCACCTGCATTTACAATATAATCGTATTTAAGATTTGAGGGACTTGAATAAACACTCAGGTCTACTCCTTTAAAAGCATCAGTATAATAAATGTTTTCAAAAATAGGCACATAAGATTTCCATTTAGAGCGGTCATTACCATAAAAGTAATTGTTGTAAAACGGAAGGGCGTTTTTTCCTGAAATTTTCATTTCATTATTCTGCCCGATAAATTGCATCTTTAATGAATGGTATCTGACATTAAATGAATCTGTAAGAAATTTATTTTCATGAAAATCATGCATCATCCGACCATATTCTGCGCCATCACTGAATAAATAAGTGAAACCGCCTTTTTCAGCATAAAATGAAGCATTTTCAAGTTCAGATGCAAAAACGAAACCCGAATTCCACTGACCTTTATTTTCAATAAAGGTATAATTCTGACCTGAAACGGACTTAATACCGTTCAAAAAACAAATTATTAAAAATAATTTTTTCAGGAGCATCTTTACAAATTTAAGTTAATTTTCAGATATTCTTATGTATATACGATAAACCTACTACTGTATAATATAAAAGCATCAATATTAAGAGAGGCAAAGTTGGTGGAAAAATGTACCTTTGCAGGCTTAAAAAAATCGATAAATGGCGGAATTAAACGAATTGCAGATACAAAGAAGAAGTTCACTTGAACAACTGAGAGGACTAGGAATTGATCCTTATCCTGCGGATAAATTTGAAATTTCAGCAGATTCAAAAGAAATTAAAGAGAAGTTTCCCGTTTCCGGTGGCTTTGAAAATGTGTCATTTGCCGGAAGAATTATGGGCGTAAGAGACATGGGTAAAGCTTGCTTTGCAGTTTTACAGGATGGTTCGGGGAAATTGCAAATTTATGTAAGACGTGATGATATTTGCCCTGGTGAAGACAAAACACTTTATGATGTGGTATTTAAAAAACTGCTTGATATTGGCGATATTATAGGTGTTAAAGGATATGTGTTTACAACAAAAACCGGAGAAACATCACTTCATGTAAACGATTTACAAGTTTTAACTAAAACCTTAAATCCACTACCGCTTCCAAAAGAAAAAGACGGTGAAATATACGATGCTTTTACCGATCCTGAGCTTAGATACCGCATGCGTTATGTAGATTTGATAGTTAACCCCGCTGTTAAAGAAACCTTTATTAAACGCAGTAAATTAGTTCAATCTTTACGCGATACATTTAATAAAAGTGGCTATCTGGAAGTTGAAACGCCAATTTTGCAAGCCATTCATGGTGGTGCTGCGGCTCGACCATTTAATACCCATCACAACGCACTTGATATGCCATTGTTCTTGCGTATCGCTAATGAACTTTACCTGAAACGCCTTATTGTTGGTGGATTTGAAGGAGTATACGAATTTGCTAAAAACTTCAGAAATGAAGGTGTTGACCGTACTCATAACCCTGAATTTACAGGTCTCGAGATTTATGTTGCTTATAAAGATTACAACTGGATGATGGATTATACTGAGCACATGATAGAGCAGGCTGCTTTAGATGTTAATAATACCACAGAAGCTATGGTTGGAGAAAATGCAATCAGCTTTAAAAGTCCTTATAAAAGAATTACAATGTATGACGCCATTAAAGAGCATACAGGAATAGATATTTCAGGAATGGATGAATCAGGCCTGCGAGAAGTTTGTAAACAGCTTAAACTGAAACATGATGACAGTTTGGGAAAAGGCAAGCTGGTTGATGAGATATTTAGTGAAAAGTGTGAGCACCATTATATACAACCTACTTTTATTACTGATTTCCCGGTAGAAATGAGTCCGCTTACTAAAAAACACAGATCAAAACCTGGATTAGTAGAAAGGTTTGAGCTTTATGTTAATGGCAAAGAAATAGCCAATGCTTATAGTGAGTTGAATGATCCGCTTGAGCAGAGAGAAAGGTTTGAAGATCAGATGAAACTGGCAGGAAAAGGCGATGATGAGGCTATGCCTTTAGATGAAGACTTTTTAAGGGCTCTTGAATATGGAATGCCGCCAACAGCTGGTTTGGGAATAGGAATAGACAGATTAACTATGATGTTAACCAATCAGGCAAGTATTCAGGAAGTGTTGTTCTTTCCACAGATGAGACCCGAAAAAGTGGTTCAACAACAACCTGCCTGAGTTTAAATTTTAATGAATTAACGTTTAATTAACATACATTTTTAAGGATTAATTTAGTTTTGCAGCATAATTTAAGGCTAAAAAAATCTCACTTTTGATAAACGGGAGCTTTTAGTTTATCAAATAACTGTTTAAATTTGACAAAAAAATTATATTTGCGTTAAAAAGTAGTTTCTTTGAATTACAGAAATATCAAAATACATAACATATAAAATCACAAAAAACATAACATGAAGCAAGCAGAAAAAAATTCAACCAACTGGGTAGGCCTTTTAGTGGTTCCCGTAGCATTAATTGTATCTATTTTAATTTATTTATTTATTTTTGGAGCTAAAGACAACCTTCTTGCAGATGGCCACACTCCTAAACCAGGAAATTATTTTGGAACCATCTATGCAGGTGGATTTGTAGTGCCACTTTTGCTTACCACTTTTCTTACCGTTATTATTATTGTAGTTGAGCGTTTTATTACTATTTTTAAAGCAAAGGGTAATGGTTCACTTCAGAGCTTCTTACAAAAGATTAAAACCAACCTTAATAACAACAATATCCAGAGTGCTATCGCTGAGTGCGATAAACAAAAAGGTTCTGTAGCAAATGTTGTAGGAGCAGGTTTGAAAAAATATTCGGAAATGAATGCAGATACTACTCTTGCAAAAGATTTGAAAGTTCTGGCTATCAATAAAGAAATGGAAGAAGCAACTTCACTTGAACTTCCAATGCTTGAGAAAAACCTTCCAATACTGGCAACCATTGCTTCTGTAGCAACACTGATGGGTCTTATTGGTACTGTATTGGGTATGATCAGGGCGTTTGCCGCACTTGCTACAGCAGGTACTCCTGACCCTGCAGCACTTTCAAGTGGTATTTCTGAAGCACTTAACAATACGGCAATAGGTATTACTACTTCAGCAATCGCAATTATTTTTTACAACATATTTACTAATATGATAGACAAGCTTACTTATGGTATTGATGAAATCGGTTTCAGCGTATCTCAAAGTTTTGCTACTAAAAATGTTTAATAAGGCTAATAATTAATAATATGCCAAAAGCTAAAATAACAAGGAAAAGTACTTCGATAGATATGACCGCCATGTGCGATGTGTCGTTTCTGTTGCTGACTTTCTTCATGCTCACATCAAAGTTTAAACCGCCAGAAGCGGTGCCGGTTGACTTGCCGGGTTCACGTTCTCAAATCAAGATTGACGATATGATGACCATATCAGTTAACAGAGATGGCAATGTGTTTTTTGGAATGCCAACAGGTTCTGATCGCGCAGCTCTTTTGGAAAACATGATTAAGTTTCATCCGGAATGGAACTTAAGTCCTGCTCAAAAGAAAAATTTTGAGGTTATCGAATCTTTCGGATTCCCGATTGCTGCAACGCCTCAGGTTCTTAATTTTAATGAGGACCAGTATAAAAATTACAAACAGCCGGGAATTTCTATCGACTCAACTAAAGGCGAGCTGGTAGAATGGGTTAGACAGGCTCAACATGTAAATCCGAAAATGAGGGTGGCGATTAAAGGTGACAGAAATAGTAATGTAACTGTATTCAGACAGGTGATTTATAATCTGACTGAAAAGTTGAATATTCACAATCTGAATCTGATCACAACATTATCGGGCACATCAGAAAAAGGCGCAGCAGGAAAATAAATAATTTAAAGGACTTAAAATAGAAGATCATGGCAGAAATGAATACCTCCGAGAGTGGAGGCAAAAAAAAGCACGGAGGGAAGAAGAGATCCAAGAAAATGTCAACCAAGGTTGACCTTACACCGATGGTTGATCTGGCCTTTTTATTGATTACTTTTTTTATGCTTACCACAACTCTGAACAAACCAAATGCAATGGGTTTGGTAATGCCTAAAAAAGTTGAAGATGAAGTAAAAGAAAAAGTTAAGGAATATCTGGTATTGAATTTAATTTTAGATAAAGATAATCAGATTCAATATTATGAAGGAATGACCGCTATTGGCTTAAAAACAACTACATTTTCTAAGGAAAAAGGGGTAAGAGATGTTATTTATGCCAAGATGAATAAAATTAGGAAGGAAAAACATCCTGCAGAAGAAAAAATCATTGTATTGATTAAAAATACTGATGAGGCTAAATACAATAATCTGGTTGATATTCTTGATGAAATGAGTGTTACAGGAGTTAAAACCTATGCAATTCAGGATGTGCAAAAAGTAGAATTACAAGCTATTAAAAATGGCGGATCCGCTGATATAGTTCCGGAAAAATAACCATTTACCTTTATATTTAAACGAGTATTAAACAAAAAACATCATGAAAGCAAAAGATTATTCAAACTTGTCCATGGATGAGATCGTGTTTGAAGACAGGAACAAAAATTACGGTGCCTATGTTTTGCGCACCCAGTACAGTAAAAACATTGCAAAGGCGATTACAATAAGCGCACTGGCATTTGTTTTAACTTTGTTTATCCCGCAAATAATTGATGCACTAGGTTTGTTTAAAAAAGTTGAAGAAAAAGTTGAATTAGTTACAATTGAAACTACAAATATAGAACCTCCAACAGTTGAGGACGTTGTACCACCGCCACCAGTTGAAATAGTGGAAATAGTGCCACCAACTCAAAGATTTCTCGAAATTTTAGCAACAGTAGCTAAAGAAGTTCCTGATAATACACCTCCACCTGATGTAACAACAATAATAGAAAATGTAGGTGAAAAAACCATTAAAGGAACTCCGGATGCAGATCCAATTATTAAAGATCCTGAACCTTTTATTGAAGGGCCTGTTACGCCTGAAACAACAGAAACACCAGATCAAAAACCTGAATTTAAAAACGGTAACCTGTCTAATTGGTTAGCAGAAAAACTGATTTACCCTGATTATCCGGCGAATAATGGTATTGGTGGTACTGCTATGGTCTATTTTATCATTGATGAAAATGGCAATATTAACAGCGTGAGCATACTTAAAAGTTCTGGTAATTCTGAACTTGATGCTGAAGCTAAAAAGGTAATTTCCAAAATACCTGCAGGAAGCTGGAGACCGGGTAAAAATAAAGGTAAAGTTGTAAGAACTAAAATGAAAGTGCCTATTACATTTACACCGGTAAACTTAGACGATTTATAATCAAAAATATTTTATATCAATTCAATGTCATGCATAGTGTAACCCACTGCATGACATTGTTTTTTAAAGCAAGTTCCACTCAATGAAAAAAATAAATATTTACCCTGAATATATTCTGAGATTTTCAATCTCAATTTTGTTTTTTGTGCTTGCAGGCTATATTTATTTCACCGGCGTTGTGGAAGAACAGGTACGAAATATATTTTGCGGTGTTTTGGTGCTCTATGGTATAATTAGGTTGGTAAGAACTTATCAGCAACTCAATGAAAGACTCAGGGAAGAAAAAAACAATGAAAATGAACAGTAAATTAAATTACTTACTTTTTGTAATAATAATTTTGTCTTCCTGCAAACCATCAGGAAAAAATATTGCAGTTGAAAAAGAATCCATAGAAATTCTAGTGGATATGCCTTTAAAATCAATAATCAATGAGCAGGTAAAAGTATATTCGGCCACGGATACTTTTCCTTTAATTGTGCTTAACGAAGCCAATGAGGCCGATATTCTTCAAACAATATTAACCAAAAAAGGCACTTATGCCATTATTTCAAGGATGCTTACAAAAGCAGAGTTACAGAGGGCAAATGCATTGAATGAAGTGGATGTCAAACAAATTATTCTGGCTTACGATGGTATCGCAATGATAGCTAATCAGGATTTTATTTATGACAGTCTTACAAAAGAACAGTTGCGTACACTGTTTTTGTCAAACACTACAAAAACTCCGAAAATGGTTTTCGAAAACAACCGTTCAGGCTCGGTTAATTATTTGTTTGAATTTGCAGGTCTTAAACCATCAGAAACCAAAAATGTTTTCGCTGAAAAATCTTACGATAGTCTTACTGCTTTCCTGCGTCTTGACAAAAATTCAATTGGCTTTATACCTTATGCTTATATCAGTGAAATAAATTCAAATACCACTCTAAATTCACTGGAAGGGTTAAAAATATTAGGAATAACAACGAAGGACAGTACAGGTAAAGTAAACACTTTTCAACCAAGTCAGGAAAATATAGCAACAGGCGATTATCCGCTAGTAAGAACCATTAATTTAATAAAAGGTAACTCAAAAGATGAAAGTGGTATGCTATTTGTTAACTTCCTGCAAAGAGAAAGAGCTCAGCGTTTATTTTTAAAAAGCGGACTGGTACCTTTCAAAATGCCTGGAAGACAAATTTTAATCAGTAC
>JACMRS010000331.1 GCA_014376345.1 Bacteroidia bacterium
TACTATTTCTTCTGATGTTTCTGCCACTGTAAAATTTGAGTTAAGGTATATCTCAGACGGTTGCGGTTGGGCACCGTTTTACGATATTAATATTACCGATATCAGTACACCTTTATCATTAATGTATCAGGCAAAACTTTTTAACGGCACCGGTAAAAACTGGGATGATATTGATCTGACTATTTCAACTGCAGAACCGGGAAAATCAGCACAGTATCCCACACTTTCCAAATGGATTATCGGTCAATCACAAAATCCTTCATTAAAGTTCAAAGGTTCAAGATCTGATAAAAGTGAATCTGCTTATGGTGTAAAATCTTCTTCAGGAAAAATTGCCGGCACAGCTCAAGCAGAAACTGTTATAAGTGCTTCCGAATTAAGTATTGATTTTGCAATCTCTGAAAAGAAAACTATTCCGGCTGATGCAAGACCTTATCTTGTTGAGATTAACACCTTCGCAATTACTCCGACTTACCGGTACATTGCTATTCCCAAACTAGACCTTCAGGCATATCTTACCTGTGGTATCGTTGATTATGAACAGTATAATCTGATGGAAGGCCCTGCAAATATTTATTATGATAAAACTTTTATTGGCAGATCTTATATTGCACCGCAACTGTCTTCAGACACACTGGAAATTTCTTTAGGAAGAGACAGAAAGGTAGCTTTGAAATATGAAAAGAAAAAAGAGTTGTCGCGCAAAAGTTTTTTGGGTAATTCTACCATTCAAAGTTTTACTTATGAAATTACGATCAGAAATACGAACACTAAAGATATTTCTATAGATCTATTTGATCAGGTACCTATTTCTGAAAACAGTGAAGTTGCAGTTGACGTTAACAATATTTCCAATGCAGCTTTAAACAAGGATGACGGCTCTCTTCAATGGCAGGTGAATCTGAAAGCCGGTGAAACTACAAAATACAGCGTTTCATATACAGTTAAATATCCTAAAGGAAAAAAAGTACAGATTATTCAATTCAGGCCGTTGCGTTGTCCTAATTTCTAAGTTTTATATTCCGGATACTCAATAAATATTCCCTGATCGTTATGTGGTTAATTACCTGCTTGTAATCTAGTCTTTTACGCTTATTTTTGACAATTATGGCAGTTGTAAGTGCATTAGGTTCGTGGTATTTCAGAAAAAGAATTGGTCAGCTTGAAGAAGCTGCTTCCAATGCTGCTGAAACCCAACGAACAGTTTTGCGAACACTTATTTCCTCTGCAGAAGAAACAGAATTTGGCCGCCTTTACGAGTTTCATAATATTAAAACTTACGATCAGTTCAGGCAAAATGTGCCTTTGCAGGATTATGAGTCTCTGAAACCTTATATAGAACGGTTGATGAAAGGTGAGCAGAATATTTTATGGCACAGCGACATAAACTGGTTTGCTAAAAGCAGCGGCACCACTCAGGATAAAAGTAAGTTTATTCCTGTTAGCTTTGAAAGTCTGGAAGACTGCCATTTTAAGGGCGGAAAAGATATTCTTGCCTGGCATTTTCAAAATAATCCGGAGTCTAAAATATTTGATGGTAAGAGTCTTTTAATAGGTGGCAGTCATAAAATTAATACACTTGCAGAAAATTCATTTTACGGCGATTTATCAGCAGTGCTGATGAATAATTTGCCTTTCTGGGTCAATCTCATTAAAACTCCAAATCTGAGCATTGCTCTGATGGACGACTGGGAAATGAAGCTTGAGAAAATGGCTTTGAAAACGATGAACGAGAATGTTACTAATATTACAGGCGTGCCAACCTGGACATTGGTTTTATTTGACAAGCTACTTGAGTTGACAGGCAAAAAAAACATCACTGAAATCTGGCCGAATCTTGAACTTTATATTCATGGCGGTGTCAGTTTTGCTCCTTACAGAGAACAGTTTAAAAGATACATTTCAAATCCGGGTATGCGCTATCTGGAGACATATAACGCCAGTGAAGGATTTTTCGGAATACAGACAGAAAGCGATGTTCATGACATGATGCTGATGACTGATTACGGTATTTTTTACGAATTTATTACAATGGATACTGTTCATTCTGAAAATCCGGTTGTATTGAGTTTGGAAGAAGTTAAGAAAGACGAAAATTACGCAGTAGTTATTTCAACAAACAGCGGCCTTTGGCGTTATGTTTTAGGAGACACTATTAGCTTTACATCTTTGAATCCGTTTAGATTTACGATTACAGGGAGAACCAAATTATTTATAAATGCTTTCGGTGAAGAGCTTGTGATAGAAAATGCTGAGAAAGCAATAGCTTATGCATGCGAATCAAGCAATTCTAGAGTTCGTGAATACACTGCGGCTCCAATTTACTTAGACGATCCGGAAAATGCAGGCCATGAATGGCTGATAGAATTTGAAACCATTCCCGAAAATCTTGACTATTTTACAAGTCAGCTTGACAAAAAACTAAAAGAAATAAACAGCGATTACGAGGCGAAGAGACACAAGGACATTGCTTTGAAAATGCCAACTGTAAAATCTATGCCTGCCAACACATTTTACAACTGGCTAAAACAAAAAGGCAAGTTGGGTGGTCAGCATAAAGTACCGAGACTGAGCAATGACAGAAAGATTGTGAATGAGATTCTGGAGTTGATTTGATTTGTGATTTGTGATTTTAGATTTGTGATTTTAGATTGGCTCATTTTGAGCGTAATTTAGTTGAAGGTATTCCTTCACCACTAAATGAAGTGAAGAATCTCCTTCGCAGATAATCAGAGATTTGTGATTTAAGATTTGTGATTTAAGATTAAATAAATCTCAAATAAACGCCCTACTTCTTTCTCTCAATCACAAAATCAATTAATTGCCTTAAAGAATCTTTGCTGCCGGGACAATCAATGCTGTTAAGGGTTTGAAGGGCTAAGTCTTTGTATTTTTCCATTTGCTCTGTGGCATATTTAAAGCCATTGCCGGTCATAACAAAATCTATTACCTCCCTAACACTTTCTTTCTTATCAGAACTATTTTTAATAAGATTAATAATATGCTTTTTTTGCGACCTTTCAGTATTCTGAAGCGCATAAATTAAAGGCAGAGTCATTTTCTTTTCTTTAATATCAATGCCTGTAGGCTTGCCGATATTGTTGTCTCCATAATCAAACAAATCATCCTTTATCTGAAAAGCAATACCTGTATATTCTCCAAACAAACGCATTTTCTCAATAGTTTCCAAATTTGCATCGTTAGCGGCAGCGCCAATAGCGCAGCAACTTGCAATTAGTGAAGCTGTTTTCTTTGTGATGATATCATAATAAACCACTTCAGTAATATCCATTTTTCTGGCTTTTTCTAACTGAAGCAACTCGCCTTCACTCATTTTTCTTACCGAATCACTCACTATTTCAAGAAGATCAAAATCTTTATTTTCTACAGAAAGTAACAACCCCTTTGACAAAAGAAAATCACCAACCAGCACTGCAACTTTATTTTTCCATAAAGCATTGATGCTGAAAAATCCCCTTCTTTTATAACTTTCATCTACAACATCATCGTGCACAAGTGTGGCAGTATGAAGCAGTTCAACCAAACTCGCACCTCTGTATGTGCGCTGGTTAATATCTCCGAAAAGTTTTGCACTGAACAAAACAAACATCGGCCTTACTTGCTTGCCTTTCCTTTTCACAATA
>JACMRS010000332.1 GCA_014376345.1 Bacteroidia bacterium
TAAAACAATTGAAATGTGAATATTTTTTGCCCACGATTTAAATAGCTTCTGAAGCGTTCCTCTGAAAAATATTTCTTCACATATCCCAGGTATTATTGCGACCATAAGCATATTCATTAAAAAATCACCCGTATTTTTCATGTCAAGGAAAGCCTCAGTGAGAGCCTTAAATTTTAACTCTGTTTCTCTGACAGTTTTTCCAAATTCACCGTTTCCAAGATCAATGCTTTGATTTAGTGCTGAAAATATTGAGCCAATAACCATAAAACATAATGCAAGAACAATGATTCGTAAAAATATACCCGGACCGTTAAAAGATTTTAATTGCCATACCTCATTAGGTTTTCCCCTGTATGATTTAATAAAGATAAATGCAGACAGAAAAAAAATGCTGATAGTACTAAACAATTGTACCATCTTGGTTGCCTGTAGATGAGTTCTGCTTTTAGTAATATAATCTCCGTTAAGTTCATTTAATGGAATATTGTAAATTTTACTGGTTATAAATAAGATAACTATTGAAAAAACCATTGCGCAAAGCATTGTAATTCCAATAAGCACAAGAAAGCGCCCTAAATACTTACCGTTGAATTGGCTGTTTTCTGTCATGTTAGTTGTATTTTTGCATTTCTTTTAACCCGACTGCAAAGGTGGTAAAAATTGCTGATATTGAACTTGGAGAATTTCCGCTTCTTCTTGCGCCTATGGAAGACGTGAGTGACCCGCCCTTTCGTTTTGTGTGCAAACAAAATGGTGCAGACCTTATGTTTACTGAGTTTATAAGCTCTGAAGGACTCATCAGGGATGCCATTAAATCTCGACAAAAACTCGATATTTTCGATTATGAAAAACCAATCGGTATTCAGATTTTTGGCGGTGATGAAGAAGCAATGGCAATGGCCACACGAATTGTTGATGTAACAAATCCTGACCTTGTAGATATTAATTTTGGATGTCCGGTAAAAAAGGTTGTTTGTAAAGGTGCCGGTGCCGGGGTTTTGAAAAATTTGCCGCTAATGGTAAAACTTACTGAAGCTGTGGTTCGCTCAACTAAATTGCCTGTCACTGTAAAAACCCGACTTGGTTGGGATGAAGATTCTAAAAATATTGAAGAGGTTGCAGAGCGTTTGCAGGATGTGGGTATTAAAGCTCTTTCAATTCATGGCAGAACTCGTACTCAGATGTACAAAGGTGAAGCAGATTGGTCGCTGATTGCGAAAGTAAAAAACAATCCGCGCATTCACATTCCGATTTTTGGAAACGGCGATATAGATTCTCCTGAAAAAGCTGCTGAATATAAAAATAGGTATGATGTTGATGGTATTATGATTGGCAGAGCCAGCATTGGTTATCCCTGGATATTCAGAGAAATAAGGCATTATTTAAATACAGGTGAACATTGTGCACGACCCACATTTGCTGAAAAACTTTCAACCTGCAAAACCCACCTTCATAAATCCATTCAGTGGAAAGGCCACGGTGCTGCAATTAATGAAATGAAACGTCATTATGCAAGTTATTTTAGCGGCATTTCAAACTTTAAACCATTCAGAACTGCATTAGTAATGGCTCCTCATATCGATGAAATAGAATCAATTTTTGAAACTATGGAAACCGAATTCGCAGGATTGGAAGCTAACAATTTCTGATTTTTGCCTTCAGCTTATAATTAAGTATTTCTTTTATCTTTGCCCTTTCATGAGCCAGCCACTTAAGATTTACAACACCATTACAAGAGAAATCCAGCTTTTTAAGCCATTAAATCCTCCTTTTGTTGGTATGTATGTCTGCGGACCTACAGTTTATAGTAATGCACACCTTGGAAATTGTCGCACTTATGTTTCATTTGATGTAATGTTCAGGTATCTTATTCATATCGGTTATAAAGTTCGTTATGTAAGAAATATTACTGATGCCGGCCATCTTGAAGGTGATAATGATGAGGGTGATGATAAATTTGTAAAAAAAGCAAAGCTCGAGCAGATTGAGCCAATGGAAATTGTGCAGCGTTACACAGTAGATTTTCATGATGTTCTGCAAATGTTCAACACATTACCTCCCAGCATTGAACCAACTGCTACTGGTCATATTGTTGAGCAGATTGAGATGACAAAAAAGATTGTCGCAAACGGTTACGCCTATGAAAGCAATGGCACAGTTTATTTTGATGTTGAGAAACTTTCTTCAGAATATCCTTATACAAAACTTTCAGGCAGAAATCTTGAAGAGTTATTGAATAATACCCGCGATCTTGATGGTCAGAATGATAAAAAAGGAAGACTGGATTTTGCATTGTGGATTAAAGCAAAACCAGAACATATTATGAAATGGCCTAGTCCCTGGGGAGAAGGATTTCCAGGCTGGCATATAGAATGCTCAGCAATGAGCAGTAAGTATCTTGGAGAAGAATTTGATATTCATGGAGGTGGTATGGACCTGATTCCAACTCACCATACAAACGAAATTGCTCAGAATGTAGCATGTTTTCATAAGTCACCTGCCAGATATTGGGTGCATACCAATATGCTGACTGTCAATGGGCAGAAAATGTCAAAATCATTGGGTAATTCATTTCTGCCACATGAACTTTTTACGGGCGATCACAAACTTCTTGAAAAAGGTTACAGCCCAATGACGGTTAAGTTTTTTATGCTTCAGGCACATTACAGGAGTACACTTGATTTTAGCAATGATGCGCTGCAAGCTGCAGAAAAGGGACTTTCGAGGCTATTGATTTCTTTAATGTTTCTAAAGAAATCAATAGCTTTGAAAGTTCCTTTTTTTTCA
>JACMRS010000034.1 GCA_014376345.1 Bacteroidia bacterium
AGGCGGCTTTGCAGATTTCCCATTTATGATAATTTAAAGCATCATAAGTGCCTACTTTATTAATTCTTATCGGATATAAATGACATGATATTGGTTTCTTAAAAGTGGTTTTTCCTGCTTTAAAGGCATTCTCAATTCCGCAACCAAGTACACGGTTCTGATCATACGTGGCAAACACACATTCTCCTGTTGGCAGGCAAGTGGTTACTAAATCACCATCCTCATCGCGTTCAAAAAAATTATGCGCTTTTAAAAGTGCCAGACCATCTTCAGACATAAATGGTTTGATCGCTTCAATATCCTGTTCTATTAATCCCAATTCATGCTCATCTAATGGCGCGCCATTGTCACCTTCAACACAACACGCACCCTTGCAGGCATCGAGGTTGCAAACGAAATGCCTGTCAAATATTTCAGTTGAAATTAATGTATTGCCGTGTTCGATCATTTATTTTTTTCCAGATAGGCTTTGTAGCCGATGCTCTCCAGATTCTCTGCTTTATCAACCACCATTTTCTCAAGGTTGTCCATATAAGCTTCTATTTTTTCAAATAATGCCGGCGTAGAAACAGCCACAATTTTTGCAGCCATAATTCCTGCATTTTTACCACCATTTATTGCCATGGTAGCCACCGGAATACCGGGAGGCATCTGCACAATCGAATACAATGAATCTACTCCTGACAGATTGGAAGATTTAACAGGCACTCCAATTACGGGTAACGGTGTTATTGATGCCACCATACCCGGAAGATGCGCTGCACCGCCTGCTCCTGCTATAATGCATTTATACCCTTTAGATAAGGCTTCCTTAGCACAAGTGTACATGCGGGCCGGTGTGCGGTGCGCAGATACTACTGTAAGATGATAGCTTACCCCGAAGCTATCGAGCATTTCGGCGGCTTCCTTCATTACCGGCAGGTCGCTGTCGGAACCCATTATGATCAATACTTCTGGCATTTTATAAAATGTTTTTTTTGATAAAGGTTCAAAGTTAAAAATACTTTTACTTAAACTTGTAATAAATTAAATAAATAAACTGCTATGCGAATACTCTATACTACCCTTCTGATGTTTATCTGCTTTTTAACCAATGCTCAAACAATACCCAATGCCGGCTTTGAAACCTGGCTGTTCAGGGGCTCATTTTATGATCCGGAAGACTGGTACACTTACAACGGCGATCTTGAGAATGCAGGCATCCCACCAAACGTTAACAGAAGTTCTGATGCACATTCGGGCAGTTATGCCATTGCGTTAAAAACCATCCCGATTCCAACAGACACAAACAGCGTTTTTATTGGATTTACACAGATTGACATGGCTTTAAATGTCACACTTTCTGGTATCAACGGGTTTTATAAATACAATGGCAACAATGATACCGGTTATATTTATTCAAGGATTTTTAAACGCGATGCAAATAACAAAGTAAGGCTGATCAGAGAGGGTTTTTCTATCTTCACAAATCAGTCTAATTATACGCCTTTTAATATGATATTTTATAACAGCTCATCGCCTTACGAAAAACCTGATTCATGCTTTATTTATTTAGTAAGTGGCAACAAAAAAAATACTGTTTTAACATTAGACGATCTTTCATTTGGTGCTGTAACCGGCATTCAAAATATTACAGGCAATTCTCCTGTTATGCTTTATCCAAATCCTTCAGAAGGCTTGATTACAGGCAACTTCGACGGGGAAGTTCCACAAGAAATAATTATCAGAGATGTTACCGGAAAAGATATTTTTACTTGCAACAATTCAAATGCTATTGACATTTCTGCACTTCCTGCAGGTGTTTATTCTGCAGAAATTAAACTCACAAATAAAACTGTTATTGAAAAAATAATCAGGCGTTAAAGCTGCTTCATTCCGATAGCCGCTTTTACTTTTGAAGCATTCACTTTTACCTCCTCAATTGTAGGTGCCATAATTGTAATATGCCCCATTTTGCGTTTAGGTCTTGTTTCTGCTTTGTTATAAAGATGAATATACACACCGGGAATTGACAAAATTTCATCAAGACCTGTTATTTCATATTTTCCTGAAACACCTTCAGCGCCAAGCAAATTAAGCATTGCAGCCGGTTGTATTAAAGAAGTATCACCCAGAGGCATTCCAAGTAAAATTCTGTTGAGTTGCTCATACTGGCTGGTGTAGCAGGCTTCAATAGTATGGTGACCACTGTTATGCGGACGAGGTGCAATTTCATTTACATAAACATCTCCTTTTTCATCAAGAAACAATTCAACTGCAAACACGCCAACACCATGGAGTTTGTTGATGACATCAATTGCAATATTCTGTGCTTTCTGATCAGTTTTTTCATCAATAGAAGCAGGTGCAAAAAGATATTCCACCAGATTTGCTTTCGGATCAAACTGCATTTCGCAAGTCGGATATGTTTTAACATTTCCCTTTGCATCCCGCGCCACTATTACAGAAAGCTCTATCGCGTTTTCAGCAAATTCTTCCAGCAAAACAGGACCGGCAAAAGGAAATGGTACGCGTTCACCCATTAAATCAGCAAAACTTAACAAGGCTACTCCTTTGCCGTCATAACCATCTGTTCTGCTTTTAACAGCAACCATTTTACCATTCAATAGAGCCAGTTTTTCTTTTAATTGTGATGGTTCATCAACAAGTTCAAAATTGAGAGTTGGCACCTTGTGAAGTCTGTAAAAAAGTTTCTGCAAACCTTTATCCTGAATAATTTCGAGAATTTTTGGTGAAGGAATAATTACTTTTCCTGCTTCCTCAAGTTCTAAGAGAGTTTTAACATCAATATGCTCAATTTCATAAGTCATAACATCTGAAATTTCCGACAACTGCTCTATTCTGAAACCATCAGTGAGGCTGCCATAAATAAAATGTTTTGCAAGATGTTTAGCAGGTGCATCATCCAAATCCAGAATGGCATAATCAATATTCCAGGGTCTTGAAGATTCTATAAGCATTTTGCCTAACTGACCTCCTCCGATAATTCCTATGGTTCCTTTATATGGTAACATGTGGGTTCAAAATTAAGGTTTTTATATTGTTTAGTGTAATTTTGCATCCATGAGCACTCCAAAGAAAGACGAAAATAATATGCTTGTAGGTTTTGACAGCGTTGCCGGCAATAAAAGACAGCGCAGTTTAAATTCCGATGGAAGCTACAATATCAGGCGTCTTAATATGCACAGTCACGATAAATACAGGTGGCTGATTAACTGCAGCTGGTCGCATTACTGGCTTGTGATGCTTTCATATTATATTCTTGCCAATGCATTTTTTGGCCTCATTTATTTTATAATCGGCGCAGAGCATCTTCATGGTATTAGTGATCCCGGGGCATTGGGACAATATATTAAATGTTTTTTCTTTAGTGTTCAATCTTTTACTACTGTAGGTTATGGCGGTATCTATCCGATAGGCTTTATAGCAAGTTCTGTGGCAGGTATTGAAGCATTTGTGGGATTAATGACCCTTGCTGTAGCCACAGGTTCATTATATGGCCGTTTTTCAAGGCCTCTTTCTAAACTTAAATACAGTTCGAATGCCATTATTGCACCTTTTCAGGAGGGAAAAGCTTTAATGTTTATGATGGCTAATAACAGAGAAAACAATCTAATTGAGGTGGAAGCTTATGTAAATTACAGTTATTCTGTAGAAGAAAACGGAAAAAAAATCAGGAAGTTTACCCGCCTGAGTCTTGAAAGTGAAAAAATTTCAATGCTGGCAATGAACTGGACTATTGTACATCCTATTGATGAAAGCAGTCATTTTTATGGTTTGACAATGGATGATATTTTAGAGGAAGAAGGAGAAATGTTTATTCTGATGAAGGCATTTGATGATACTTACGGTCAGACAGTGCATTCGAGAACAAGTTATACTGCAGAAGAATTTATCTGGGGTGCTAAGTTTTTGAGACCGTTTTATTCGGATGCCAACGGAACCACTGTAATTGATCTGGATAAAATTGGTGATTTTGAAAAGGTTGAGTTGAATAATTATTCGAACACTAAAGCTCAGAAGGCAACTCAAACTTCAAATTAAATTCTGTTTTTTCACGGATAAAAAGTTTGTCATCATCCGGTAGTTTGTATAAGACAAACAACACATCCTCGTTGCCGTTGGTGCAATCTGTTACCTCTGATAGTTTATGATAAATTTTGCCGTTTTTCTTATTGCGGAAAAGTTGCTGACTGAAAGAAATTTCCTGAGACATTAATTAAAAACTTCTGTTTGCAGAAACCCAGTTTTTGATGTATTCCACAATATCAAGAGTACTTGTTCCGGGAGGAAAAAGTCGCGCAACACCTTGTTTATTCAGAGTTTCCATGTCATCATCAGGAATAATACCGCCGCCGATCAAAAGCACATCATCCAGTTTCTGCTCTTTCATCAAAGTAATTACTTTTGGAAAAACCGTGTTATGAGCACCTGATAAAATACTGATACCTATCACATCAACATCTTCCTGTAAAGCAGCGGTAACAACCATTTGCGGAGTCTGTCTCAATCCGGTATAAATTACCTCCATACCGGCATCACGCAAGGCTGTA
>JACMRS010000333.1 GCA_014376345.1 Bacteroidia bacterium
AATCAAATTTCTTAGCCTTGGTGCATTGACGGCAGTTAATTCCTCTTTAATAGTTCTAAAATCTTCAACCAGCTTTCTGTCAGCAGCATTCAAAATATCCATATTTTCCTGCACAGAGGGGTCTTTAAAAACAGAACGCATGGCGTTAGTCCATTTTTCTAAAATGTTATCCAATTGTTCTTCCAGTTCATGAATTTTAAAAGTGGCCTTACCGTAATATTCCCTTGGATTAAAATCGTGGTAAGGTTCTGTCAATACTTTTGCCTTGGTTAATGAGGCATCTGCTTCACGAAGTGAAGTAATACTGTTTAGCCAGTATTGGTATTCAGTAGCGGTGATAAATTCTGAATCTTTAATGATGTCGCAAATTCGTTTTTTCTCACTGCCCAGGATACGTACTTTAGCCAAATCGTCCTGCTTTGATAAACGACAACGGGTATATTGAATCAAATAATAATCAGCATACCTGTCGATTAAAGAATTAAGCAATGCTTCATATTTTTTAATATTATTATCTTTTGCAGAAGCTACCACGGCAGGCAAACTATCAATAGCTGATTTGATATCATCAAATAATGGATTTTCCTGAACAACATAAGATTGGGCTGTGTAGAGATACCCAACCAAGCGTTCAAACTTTTCAGCTTTTTCTTTTAATTTATCTATCAGGTTGCAGTAAGGGTATGCTTTAAATGTTTCGGTTAATTCATCCTCTGTGAATTTAAACGCTTTCAGTTTGCCATAAGAATTGTAAGACTGAATGCTATCCAACATAGCACCTAATAACTCCAATTCGGTTTTCATTTTTGCACTGTCTTCATCACTGAGCAAAGGAACATTTCTACATTTAAGGCCCTGGACAATAATGGCTTTTGTTCTTACCACTCTGTCTGCATTATTTTTAGCCGAAGTAATTATCTTACTGATTGTTTCAGCCTTTTCTAATTCTGAAGTGTAATCGGGCAATCCCAAACAAGTAAACAAAGCCTTCAGGTGTTTAACCGGAATGCCTTGTGGCTGCTTTACATGCTGGAATGTAAAGAAGTCTTCTTCTGAAAGCGTTAATACAGATTCAATGTTTGTGGCTGAGAGGTTCTTACTGCCGGACCAGTTGATTTCAATATCACCTTTGTATGATAGTGCAGCTAATACAATAAACTCTAATTGATAGTCTATATTAAAATCTACTGAGTACCACAAGTTAGCAGGTGCATAATGTGCCCAAATAATATCTGATCTGTTAAGTACTGCTCCAGTACCAGCTTCTTTCAACTTCTTTTTAATGCTTTCAGCATACTTACTGTTATCACTTACAATGGTTTGTCCACTCCATAAACCCAAGCCACTTAAAATGGCTTCTCCATCACGATTGGGTTGTGAAGTAGCTGTAATCTTTTTCAAGGCAGCCTTTATACGGCCATCAAAATTTTCTTTGCTTAATGGCTGCAATAAATCAGTAAATGCCGGATAGTGTGGGTACTTATCGTTGAAGGTTTTATTCAACACTTTGGCCGCTACACTGCGGAAAATCATTTCCTTCGTAGAACCTTCGCCCGGCAATGGGTAGGATTTAAGGGATTTGCTATCACCCTTGTATATTACTTTTGTTTTGTCGGCATACTCTTTATCAAACATACCAATCGCTTTGCGTTGGTACTCTTCAATCTGGCTTTTAAACAATTGCTTTTGATTGGTAGGGGCCGAAGCATGTTTAGCTTTGGCTGCACCGTAAAGGCAAATGGTATCTTTAAATTCATCAGATAAGCCAGCTACATCAAAATACACTTCATCAGCTTCATCATTTCTGTTAATGGAATTAAACAAAGGGCAGAAGAAAATATAGTATTGCTGTATCGGTTCTGTGGTACTTCTTTCATTTGGGTTACCGAAAAAGATATAACCCAATCGGAAACTTTTTTTGTCAATCCATTCTAATGAGTGCTGCCAAATTTTAAAGCCGGAACGGTATGAGTCTTGTTGAATTTCCAATACATATTGCAGGAAGTCAAAATAGTATTGATCCGCCTGATCGGTATCTTTTTTAATTACTTCATCGGCATAATCTCTTATCAATTGAGGTATGTTAATACCACCCTCAGTTCTAATGTAAAAATCTGCACTTACAGTATCCTGATCAACATATTGCCCGGCCGTTGCTGTTACCAATTGCTTGGCAGTACTGTCGATAGCTGCTAATAACAATTCAGGTTCATCAACACCTGAAATAGTAACACACAAATCTTCTTTTAAACTATGGGTACTTGCACCGTTTCGTTTGTCCAGGTCATCACATAAAATGCGAATGGCTAATGCCTGTGCAATGCTTTGTGCAATATCCTTGCGATTAGATCTTGCTCCGGTAAAATGATTGGCAATTCTACCGGAAATAATGTCTACTTTATCTCTAACCATTCTAATATCAGGAATAGCAAGCATTGCAGGATTGCTTGCAAGGTCGGGCCAGTAAGTATCATATGTGACAAGGCCGGGATTATTTAAAGGCACTTCTTTTTCTAAAATATCACCAAACTTTACGGAAAGAACTTTCAAAATTTCCCGCTGGCTTTTGCCATGCTTAATTTTTTCAAAGTAGCTTACATAGTTGGGATGTACCGGAAACAAATCAATGAACTCATTCAGATTTGTATTGATACCTTCAAACAGATGGGCAAATTTTAAAAGATGCTCTCTTATTTTGGCTTTTTGATGAATATCTTTTTTAAGCAATCTTTCTTTTACAACATAGGATACGTCCTCTTTTGTTATTATTAAATCAGCATAACGATCTTCAACCCTGTTGAGCATTTCGGCCTGGAATTGAAATTCAGGTGCTCTGTACAATAACTCCTGAACACCAAACATCAATTTGAATCTTGAATTATCACATGCCTCGCCTAATTGACGAAGCAGCATCAGGTCATTATTCAATTCATTCGGCTTTCTGCCTTTCAGGTATTCCAGCATTTCATCAATGACAATAAGAAAATGTTGCTTTGGGAATTTAGCCTCAAACTCACCCATCATTTGCTGAATAAGTACTTTCCAACTGAAGTGAGAATCATCGTCAAATTTAAAAGCAACGCCTTCCTTATTTAAGAAACGTTCGATTTGAGCAAATACAATATCCTTTAGTGGCTTATCAGTACCAATTTCAAAACGCAACACTTTATATTTACCTGCAATTGCTTTAAAGACTTTTTTTAAATCTTCATTTTGAATATGCTTTACTAAATCTGCATTTTCAGCAATTGCTGACACCAATGACATTAAATGCGATTTACCTGTTCCATAACTACCGACCACCTGAATCCCCTTGGTTTCATAAGTTGGTTCGGTAACCAAGTTTTTGATTATTATTTCTCTTAAATCTTCCTGCATTTTTTTTGAAAACACAAAAGTTTTTACCAGATTCGCTGCTATTGATTGCTCACCGGCACTAACTAATTTTACGACAGTCGTAATTGGTTCAAATTTGATAAGCTCTTTATATTGCATATTGCAGTTTTTTTAATGTTGTATCTGAAAAGTCGGAGAAAGAAATTTTGTTTTTGTGTGGGCCAGTTTAATCTATCAGGTAACTCTGATTGGTTTTCCCAAATAATAACTAAGGCAGCAGATTTGGAAAACTCTTTAAGCAATTGCAAAGCATTTATTTCAAGAGCCGTTTCCAATAAAATACCCAAGTTGTAAATACCTATAACA
>JACMRS010000334.1 GCA_014376345.1 Bacteroidia bacterium
CTTTCCAGTGTGTAATGGCATGCTTTCCTGTTAGTCCATCTTCAAAAACCTTACTGCGACGCCTATCCAGAGGATCACGGGCGAGATGTCCATTAATTGTGCCTTCATCTTCTTCTAAATTTCCCCAGGCTAAAGCAAGATAACGACGCTCAACTGTATGGTCGTAAAATTGCCTCGCAAGTTTCACCATTGCCATTTCTGTTTTGGCAATTAATATCAGTCCAGAAGTATCTTTATCAATTCTGTGAACCAGTCCCGGCCTCATTTCATCACTGTAAGCAGGCAATTGCTGAAGGTGAAATAAAAGTGCATTTACCAGAGTGCCGGTATAATTATTAAAGCCCGGATGTACTACCATTCCCGCAGCCTTATTAACTATCAGCAAATGATCGTCTTCATAAACTATTGACACAGGAATATCTTCGGCAATAAGTTCAGGATTTCTGGGCGGATTAGGCAGTACCACAGAAATAATATCCAGCGGACGCACCTTATAATTCGACTTAACAGGCTTGTTATTAACCAGAATACTATCAGCATCTGCAGCTTTCTGAATTTTTGTACGCGTAGCATTTTCAACACGTACCATCAGGTATTTATCGATTCGAAGTGCTCCCTGACCTTTGTCTACTACAACCCGAAAGTGTTCAAATAATTCCTGTTCCTGTTCTTCTTCGTTCAGATTGTCTTCTTCCTGCTCATTCATTGATGCCGCGAAGTTACCGCAATAACAGGTAATTGTAAAATTATGTTACTTAAGTCTGTTGATTTATAAAATATAAAACTCATTTTATCTGACAATCTCTTTTAAAAATGGCAGTTTAGCCTGTAATATTATCATAATATAATGTAATTACCCTGTTTTTAAATTTTGATTACCTTTGCTGATTATAGTTTTTTAAAATGTCTGAAATAACACACGAAAAATCACTTGAAGATTTTGCTTCACAAATAGAGTATGCACTTAAAGGCTACAGCTCTCACCATATTGAATTATCACAAGTTGATCAGGTGATACTTTGCGGATTAGGCGGCTCAGGAATTGGAGGCAGAATAACCAGAAATTACTTTAACTCGGTGAGTCCGCTACCTGTTGAGGTTTATTCTGATTACAACCTTCCTGCTTATGCCTGCGAAAGTACACTTGTAGTTTTATCTTCATATTCAGGTGAAACTGAAGAAACACTTTCAATGTTTAAAGATGCGCAGTCGAGAGGTTGTTACATAGTTTGTATTACATCCGGCGGCAAACTTCAGGAACTGGCTAAAGAAGAAAATGCTAAAACCTATATTGTTGAAAAGGGCTATCAGCCAAGGCAGGCATTAGGCTATTCACTGGTTTATAATTTACTGGTGCTGGCAGAATTATTTGATGAGGATTTGAAAGCTGAATTAAATGATGTGCTCAATATTTATAAAGATCCTGAGCATTATAAAGGCATTGCAGCCGGCTTATTGGACAATTTGAAAGGCAGTGCGGATGACAAATATGTTGTTATTACAGACAATTGTCTTGAGGCAATTGGTACGCGTTTTTGCCAGCAGATTAACGAAAATGCCAAGGCAGAAGCATTTATAAATGTTTTACCTGAAGCCAATCACAATGTATTTGAAACCTATTATTACAAACTTCCTGGAAATTTCTTTTTCCTTTATCCGGAGTACAATAAAAGAGTTGCGATGAGATTTGATTTTTTGGGAGACCTTCTTGAAAAACAAGGTAATTCTGTAACCAGACTAAAAGTAAAAAGCGGATCATTATCAGATTTATTCAAAACTATTTACATCACAGACTGGTATTCTGTGCTACTTTCGAACAGGCGTGGCGTTGATAATATGACAGTGCCAAATATCAGCAAGCTTAAAACTTATCTTTCAGAGCACGCTTAATTTTTTTACTTTAACATTAAATAAATGAAACTTGTAACATTTAAATCCGGCAACGACTCACGTTTGGGAGTTCTTGTAAACAATACTATTTACGATCTTAATAAAGCTGACAATACGATTTCTGATTCTATGGCTGAATTCCTCAAAGGAGGAGAGTCTCAGATGGTTAAAGCGCATGTTGTTGACCAAAAGATTAAAGCTGGCAATATTACTTTCGAAGGCCTTCCCTATTCAGATTCAATTCTGAATGCGCCGGTTCCGAATCCTACAAGTTGCAGAGATGGTTACGCTTTCAGGCAGCATGTGGCTTCTGCCCGCAAAAACAGAGGTGTTCCTATGATTCCTGAATTTGATCAGTATCCTATATTTTACTTCACCAACCACAATGCCATTCAGGGTCCAGGCCCGGTTGAATGCATGCCGGATCATTTTCAAAAACTTGATTTTGAACTTGAAGCAGCGATAGTAGTTGGAAAAAAAGGCAGAAACATTAAAGCATCAGAGGCAGATAATTATATAGCAGGTTATATGATTATGAATGATATGAGTGCGCGTACGTTACAAATGGAAGAAATGTTGTTGAATCTTGGACCAGCTAAAGGGAAAGATTTTTCAACTGTAATCGGACCGTATTTAGTAACTCCAGATGAATTAGAACACCTTAAAGTACCAGCAAAACCGGGTCATACAGGCAACAGCTACAATCTTAAAATGGTTTGCAGAGTAAATGGCATACAGGTGAGTGCCGGCAATGTGAGTGATATGGACTGGACGTTTGCAGAAATTCTGGAAAGATGTGCTTACGGCGTTGATATTTTACCCGGCGATGTTATTGGATCGGGAACAGTGGGCACGGGTTGTTTTCTTGAATTAAACGGCACAGGATTACTTAACGACAAATCTTTCAAGCCACAGTGGCTTCAGCCCAATGACGTTGTTGAAATGGAGATTGATGGCTTGGGTTTGTTAACGAATACGATTAAAGCGGTTGATACTGATTTTTCGATTCTGGCTTTAAAGAAAGAAGCCCAACCGTTGAGTTAGGATTTGTGATTTGTGTCATTTGTTATAATGTAGGGGCACACGGCAGTGTGTCCACCGATGTGATTAAATTTGGATTAATAATTTGTGATTTTAGATTTTAGATTTTGTCATTTGTGTCCTTTTTGTCCTTTTGAGCATAATTTAAATGAATGAATACCTTCGCAACTAAATAGTTTGTCCCGGCTCAGCCGTTGTAACCGAAGAATCTAATTACCGAAAATTTTATATTTGCGATATTAAAATTAAAAATATGAAAAAACTACTAA